>JAEYYJ010000391.1 GCA_023430845.1 Pseudomonadota bacterium | reverse complement strand
TTCAAGTTCGACTACATCATCGTGTGCGTGGTCACGGGTTCGACGCAGGCCGGCATGATCGTCGGATTCGCCGATGACAATCGTGCCGATCGCGTGATCGGCATCGACGCATCGGGCACGCCGGCGCAAACGCGAGAGCAGGTACGCGAGATCGTCGATAACACCGCGCAGCTGGTCGAGCTTGGCCGCAAGGTGTGCGACGACGAGATCGTGATTATCAACGACTACGCCTATCCGGCCTATGGTGTTCCGAGCGCGGAGACCAACGACGCCATCCGTCTCGCAGCGCGCACCGAAGCCATGATCACAGACCCTGTCTACGAGGGCAAATCCATGCAGGGCATGATCGACCTCGTGAAGAAGGGCTATTTCCCCGAGGGCTCTAAGGTGCTCTACGCCCACCTTGGCGGCGCGCCGGCAATCAATGGGTACAGCTATACGTATCGCAATGGTTAGGTGACCAAGACTGCTGATGTGAGCGTCATCTCACGCTCACATCGCGCCGTGCGCAGCTACTGTGTGCTGGACAACTTCATCATTATGATGCCCGACACGATCAATAGCGCAGCCAGAACTCGCAATGGCGTCGCGGCCTCACCAAGAACCGTGACGCCGACCACAAAGGCCCCGACGGCACCGATACCTGTCCAGATCGTGTAGGCCGTGCTGAGAGGCAGCGTTTTCATCGAGACAGATAGAAGCGCAAAGCTCGCAATCATGAGCATGATGGTCATGACGGTCGGTGTCAGAAGCGTAAATCCCTCCGACTTCTTCATGGAGTACGCCCAGGCGATCTCCAGCACTCCCGCGCAGAAAAGAAAAATCCAGGCCACGGCTTAAGCCTCCTCGAATGGGGCCAGGCCGTCCTGGATGTGTGCTTTCACGTCTGAAGAGGCCGTCCTCTCCACATTTCACATATAGGAATTCAAGCGCACCCAAACAAGTCCGACCTCAATGCGAGGGATGGATGGCATCGTTTATGTACATGCAGGTCAGCATGGTGAAGATGTAGGCCTGAATGATCGCCATCAGGAATTCGAGCGCGGTGATCACGAATGTCATTATCAGGGGAAGGATGGCGAGAGCTGCGCCCGCAGCCCCGAAGCTCAAGAGGCTTACGACAAACCCCGCAAATACCTTCAGCGTGATGTGGCCAGCCAACATGACCGCAAAGAGACGAACCGAGTGGCTGATCGGGCGCGCCAGGTAAGAGATGATTTCGATCGGCACCAACACAGGGGCTAAAGCGATCGGAACGCCATCAGGCAGGAACAGCCGGAAAAAGCCAAGCCCGTGTTTCCAGAAGCCGTAGATGGTGACGGTGAGAAAGACCATCATGGCTAGTGTGAAGGTGACGAAGAGATGGCTGGTCACCGTGAAGGAGTACGGGATCATGCCAACGAGGTTTGCGATCAGAACGAACATGAACAGTGAGAAGACCAGCGGAAAGAAGCGCATCCCGTGCTCGCCAGCATTCTCTCGCAGGGTTTTCGCAACAAATTCGTAGAGGAGTTCGGCAGCAGCTTGCCATCGTCTAGGCACGAGGCTGCGATTCCTGGCGGAAAGAATGAGAAAGCTGCTCGCGATGGCTGCCGTGAGCATCATGTAAGCAGCAGAGTTCGTGAGGGCGATCTCGTAACCGCCAATCTTGCCGAAGCTGAAAAGGGAGACGATTTCGAATTGCTTTATGGGACCAGCCACCTCGGCCTCCTTGGAAGGGGCCGGGTCGTCCCGGAATGATCGTCTAGGCGCGGGTCGTCCCGCGCGGGCCAAGCCGTAGCAAACTAGCTCATCAAGTCAAGAGCATTTGAGTAGAAGTGGCGATGGTCCGATGCCGTGCCGAGAATCTAACCTATGTGCCGCGGCTTTGATGGCATCCTGGCCTCAGCTCTTGGCCTTCCATACGCGGATCGACTTGAGCGCAAATTGAATGTGGCTTTCGGCGTCAGAGGACGTGAGGACGGCTTCGATCGTGCCTTTCGGCGCAATCACATACGACGTGCGGCTTGCCATGACGCGAGCGGACGTCCCACGCGCTGCATTGTAAGCGCGCACAACCGTGCCGTCTGGATCGGCACCAACCGGGAATTTGTCGCGACATCCCAAACTCGAGAATTCGCGCTGCGTCTCCAATGTATCCGTCGAGATACCGATCACCGCGGCGCCCAGCTTCTCGAATTCGTCCATGGCTTCCGCGAAAAGGCGGGCTTCTTCCGTGCAGACGGACGTGAAGCTCTTTGGATAGAAGTAGACGACGACCGGCCCCTTGGTCAGGGACTTTGCCAGATCAAAAACGATGTCCTTGCCGCCGAGCGCAGCAGGGATGGCGAAGGTCGGTGCGGTTGATCCGACGCTCAATTCAGCCCGAGCGCCGGTCGAGACAATCGCCAGCAAACAGCCCAGAAGGATCTGCGAGAAGACTTTCATGCTTTCCTCTTCTGCATTCGAGCGCGCGGCAACAGCTCACCAACTTTAATGCAGAAGCCTCGGCAGCGCTATTGGCAAGTCTGAGAGCCTGCCACCGCACAACGCCCGAAGCGCGCTCGATTGAACGCTACTCGGCTGCCTCCGCGAGCTTCACGGCGGGGCCGGGCTTAAGCTCGATCGTCACCTTATCAATCTTGCCAGTGAATGCGAACGGCAGCGCGTAGGTGAAGTCGATGGGTGAGCCGATGTCCATGCCGATGTCCACGCCTTCGCCGAGCGAGAACTGGATCGGGATGGTCCGCTTCAAGCGACCGCCGGCAATCTTCTTGCCATTGGCCTTCATGGTGATCTCGCCGCCCTTGCCCAAGCCGCCGCCGTCATAAGCGAAGTCGACCACGAGCTTCGTCTTGCCCTTGGGTAGCGCCTGGTCGCCGGCGAAGGTCATGCGCTCGACGGACAGGAAATTGTAGACGAACGTCGGCTTGCCATCGCGCAGGTAGAGGCCATAGCCGCCTTCGAGGCCGCCATGCGTGATGATCATGCCTTCGGCCTTGCCGTTGGGAACTTCGATCTCGGCGGTGATGGTCCACGACTTGTTGCACATCGGTGGGGATGCGGCGTCGGGAAGACCGATGGTGCCAGGGTAGTACGTCATCTTGGTTCGCCCGCGCGTCAGGCTCGGTCGACCCATCGCCTCGGCGTTCATTCGTACTGTGCCCCGCCAATCGAGCGGTAGAACATTGTACCTTGCAGCCTCGACCCACCACATATCCTGAAGCTGCCGAAGCTTCTCCGGGTGCTTCTTGGCGACATCGACGGCCTGAGAGAAATCTTCGTCGACCTTGTAGAGTTCCCACGGCGCCTTGTCCGGATCCCATTCGTTCCGATTTGGATCCCAAGGCACGAAGGACGGGCATGAGGCCATCCAGCCCTCGTGATAGAGTCCACGATTGCAGGCGAGCTCGAAGTACTGTGTTTTACGTCGCTCTTCTGCGTTCGCGTCGTCGAACGTCTGCGCGAAGCTCAATCCTTCGATCGGCTTCTGCGGGATTCCGTTGAGTTCGGTCGGTGCGGTGACGCCGCAAACCTCGTAGAGCGTCGGCACGATGTCGATCGTGTGCAGGAACTGATTGCGCAGACCACCCTTGTCCTTGATGCGATCAGGCCACGAGATGATCATGGGATTGCGCGTGCCGCCGAAGTGGCTGGCGACCTGCTTCGTCCACTGGAAGGGCGTGTTCATCGCGTGCGCCCAGGCCGATGGGAAGTGATTGAAGTGCTTCGGGCCACCCAGCTCATCGATGGCCTTGATGTTGTCCTGCCATTTCTCGGGGAAGCCATTGAAGAACATGTTCTCGCAGAGCGATCCCTCGATCCCGCCTTCCGCACTCGCGCCGTTGTCGCCGGCAATGTAGATGATCAGCGTGTTGTCGGCGTCAGGCAGATCTCTGCAGGCGTCGACGACGCGCCCGAGCTCATGATCGCAGTGCGCGGCGTATCCCGCGAACACTTCCATCATGCGTGCATAGAGGCGCTTCTGTTCGGCATTGAGGGAGTCCCATGAGGGCAAGCCCTTGGAGCGCACGGTCAGCTTCGTGTCCTTGGGCACGACGCCGAGCTTCTTCTGCCGCGCCAGCGTCTCCTCGCGGTACTTGTCCCAGCCGCCATCGAACTTGCCTTTGAATTTTGCGATCCATTCCTTTGGTGTGTGGTGTGGTGCGTGGGTGGCGCCTGTCGCAACGTAGAGGAAGTATGGTTTGTCAGGCGCAATGCTCTTCGCTTGCCGCACCCAGCCAATGGCCTTGTCGGCGATATCAGTCGTGAGGTGATAATTGGGATCGGTCGAGGCCGGAACGAGATCCCTGTTCTGATACAGGATCGGATTCCAGTGATTCATGTCGCCGGCATTGAAGCCATAGAAGTAATCGAAGCCGAGGCCGTTGGCCCAGCGGTCGAACGGACCGGCGGCGCTCGTCTCCCAGGTCGGCGTG
>JAEYYJ010000350.1 GCA_023430845.1 Pseudomonadota bacterium | reverse complement strand
ACCTGATCGTGAAACAGCTCGAGCTTCGTGTGCTCGAGGAATTCCTCCGAGTTGTCGCCTTCGAGCAGTGTCTCGACGAGGCGGCGCAGCCAGATGTACGGCCCCATTTCGCGCATGGCTTCGGGCGTCGCCGCCTTGCCGTTCATGCGCGACAGATCCTTGTAGAACGTGTGGGCGGCGACACCGTACTCGGCCGTCACATGCATGGGCTGAGTGCGCAACTGCAGCTCGACGCGCTGATGGCGCGGGCCGACGATCGTTGTGTGTATCGAACGATAGCCGTTCTGTTTCGGTGTCGAGATATAATCTTTGAAGCGGCCCGGCACCGCGCGCCACGTCGTGTGGACGAGACCGAGACCACGGTAGCAGTCATCGATCGTGTTGCAGATGACGCGGAAGCCGTACAGGTCCGATAGCTGCTCGAGCGAAATCTGGCGGTTCTGCATTTTGCGCCAGATCGAGTACGGCTTTTTCTCGCGTCCGGTCACTTCGCCGCTGAAGTTGGCTTCGCCGAGCTTGGCGATGAGACTTTGGCGAATTTCCTCGACGAGACCCTGGTTGTTCTCGTTCAGGCGGTCGAGGCGCTCGCGCACCGTTCTGTAGGCCTCGGGATGAAGCCAGCGGAAGGCCAGATCCTCGAGCTCCTCGCGCATCGCCTGAATGCCCATGCGGCCGGCGAGCGGCGCATAGATCTCCAGCGTCTCCTCGCTATTGCGCCGGCGGCTCTCGGGCGACATGTGCTCGAGGGTGCGCATGTTGTGCAGACGATCGGCGAGCTTGACGAGCAGCACGCGAATGTCGGTCGAGATGGCGACCAGAAGTTTTCTGAAATTCTCGGCCTGCTCAGCCTTCTTGGAAACGAGGTCGAGGCGCTTGATCTTGGTGAGGCCATCGACGAGCACACCGATCTCGGGCCCGAAGAGCTGGTCGATCTCGGCACGTGTCGCCTCGGTATCCTCGATCACATCGTGCAGAAGCGCGGTTGCGATCGTGGCGTCGTCGAGCTTCAGATCGGTCAGGATCGCCGCGACTTCGAGCGGATGGGAAAAATAGGGATCGCCCGAAGCCCGCTTCTGATGGCCGTGCGCGCGCATGGCATAGACGTAGGCGCGATTGAGCAGCGTCTCGTCGGCCTTCGGATCATAGCGAAGGACGCGCTCGACCAGCTCGTACTGACGCATCATGGCGCTTCAAGCCTCTGCACCCGCCGCCGCGGCCCAACGCGCGCGTGCTGGCCCCGCGCGATATCTCTCCTCATGAACCATAAGCATGAGTCCTCGCCGCGGCTAGCTCGAGCCGCGGCGCCGGATACGACAACGCTGGATGGAAACGCGGGCGCGCTCAGCGACCCCGTGCGCCGCCGCTCCCGCCACCGCCGCCACCACCGCCATTCGACGAGGGCTCGATTGGCGCCATGCTTTCCATGGCGCGCAGGAGCTGCTCTTCCGACATGGTGATCTGATCGATCGCGTTGTCGGCCGACTGGTCGTCGCGGCCGAGTTGCTGGCGACTACGATCGGCACCGATAAGCGGGGCAGCGCCGGCCTCCGGCTCGTCGATCTCGACGTTCTTCTGAATGGAGTGGATAAGGCTCTCGCGGAGGTCATCGGCCGGGACAGTCCGTTCGGCCACTTCGCGCAGAGCGATCACAGGGTCTTTGTCATTGTCGGGCTCGACGGTCAGATGCGAACCCGAGGCGATCGCCCGGGCGCGATGAGCCGCAAGCAGCACCAGTTCGAACCGATTGGGGACCTTGTCCACGCAATCTTCAACCGTGACACGCGCCATCGCTGTTCAATCCTCGATTGTCTGATGTCGGTTATGGTTTAGGGCGCAACGGTCGGCGCCTGTGGGCCCTTTGGCCCATTCGCGGGCTTAATGCCACGAATATCCCGTTGAATCAAGCTGACGCGATGCCGCGTTGGAGCGCCGGATGACGCCGCAGCAGGGCCCTGGCGGTGAGCCCCAGAACCGGGTGGCGCCAGTGGGGGGAAATCTCCGCGAGGGGCACGAGGACGAAGCCGCGCTCCTGCACGAGCGGATGCGGCAAGACCAGGGGCCCACCTGACCGATTGAGCGCCGGCCAGTTCAGCACCCGACCACCGTAGTCGATGATGTCGAGGTCCAGCGGGCGCGCGCTCCAACGTGCTCGGCTACGCCGCCCGGCCTTGCGCTCTATGATCTTGACAAGCCGCAGAAGCCCCCCGGGTGGCAGACGAGTACGTGCGAGGACGACGGCATTGTAGAATTCCGGCATAAGTCCTGCGCCAGGATGTGGCAGGGTGCGGTAAATTAGCGAACGCGCGATAATAAAAACCTGGTTTTGCTCAAGTATGTGCAGTGCACGGTGAAGTGTAGCCTCGGGCGCGCCCCAACAGCCCGGCACGTTAGACCCAAGCGATATAACGCAGTTTGAGCTGCTCACCGCATTGATAGGGCTATGCGAATCATTCCCATGTGCAGTCCAAACGGACATTTGCGTCTGCCTGTGAAGAGTCTAAGATGTGGCGAAGTATCACTTCAATTAGAGCGATCTGCTCTATATATGGTTTCATAATCTTGCGTACCCGAGCCGGATCGCGCGTATAGCGCAATTGCTCGCGTTACGTTGCAGTCGTATGACGCCCGGCCTCGGTGTCGGGCCAACAATGAAAAGGCAAGTCTCCGATGTTTTTCTACCCAACAGAGCGCATCGCGCTGTTCATTGATGGGGCAAACCTCTACGCGACGGCCAAAGCTCTTGGCTTCGATATCGACTACAAGAACCTTCTCGGCGTCTTCCGGAACAAGGGCTACCTCGTCCGTGCTCTATACTATACGGCGCTTGTCGAAGATCAGGAATATTCATCCATCCGGCCACTGATCGATTGGCTCGATTACAATGGCTATACGATGGTGACGAAGCCGACCAAGGAGTTCACCGACGCGTCCGGTCGGCGCAAGATCAAAGGCAACATGGACATCGAGCTCACCGTTGATGCCATGGAGCTGGCGCCGAAGCTCGATCACGTCGTGCTCTTTTCCGGTGATGGCGACTTCCGCAGCCTCGTCGCGGCCTTGCAGGCCAAGGGCCTGCGCGTCAGCGTCGTCTCCACTCTGCAGACACAGCCGCCCATGGTTGCTGATGAACTGCGCCGCCAGGCAGACCAGTTCATCGACATCGCCGACCTCGAGAAGGACATCTGCCGCGATCCGAGCCAGCGCATTCCGCGTGAGGCCCGCGAGACGCGCCTCGCTCAGTTTCGCGCACAGCGCGAGGGCGTTGGCTCGCCGCAGGGGCACGATGATTCAGTCGATACCTGAGCGGTTTCTCACAGGCAGAATATCAGCGGCGTCGAGCCCTTGGCTCGGCGCCGTTTTCGTTTGCAAGCGATCCAAATTGTGCGTCAGCGCGCGTCGCGGCTCACGAGCTCGTTCAGCCATGCCAGCACTTCGCGCGGATGCGCGTCCGGCGGATGCACGGGATAGAACGTGCGCACGATTTGACCATTGCGAATCACGATCGTGAGCCGTGCGAGATAAACGGTGCCGTCCGTCTCGAATGTCGGTAGCGCGAGGGCTTCACGCAGCTGCCCCCAGGCGTCGCTAGCGAGGGCAAACGGTAATGCCAAGCGCTCCGCAAATTCGCGCTGCCATTCCGTTGCCTGTCCGGAGATACCGAACACGCGTGCGCCCATCTGCTCGAACGCGCGATGGAGATTGCGGAAGCCTTCTGCTTCCGGCGTCGATCCATGAGCGCCTGGAATGTCGTCCCAGCCTGGTGGATTTGCCAGACCCGGCCGTCCGGTCCACGGGTAAACGAACAGGATGGCCCAGCCGTCGAGTGCGCCGAAGTTCACTTCGCCACCGTCCGTGGTCGGAAGCGCGATGTCCGGCATGGCGCGATCGCGCACGAGATGACGCGCGCGTCCATCATCGGCGGGTGCTGGAAATGGCCATGTCATCGCCGCACGCTCTCGCCGAGATAGCGATAGTGATACGTACCGGCAGCTGTGTAGCCGAGAGCCGCATAGAGGCCTTGTGCGGGCATGTTTGTCGTCACGGCCTGCAGCCCGATCGTGTGCGCACCCTGCGGAGCGCCCCACGCTTCGAGCGCCGACATGACCGCCGAGGCTGCCCCCTGGCGCCGCGCCGAGCTCGACGTCCCCACACACTCGGCGATCACCGCACCCTCATGCAGCACACCGAGCGCCGTCGCGATCGTCTCACCATCACGTCGCGCTTCGGCGAACGTACAAGGGGCCGGCACACGCGCGAGGATCGCCTCCGCAAACGGCCGGCGATCCAGCGTGATGTTACTGAGATAGACCGCCAGCCATCCCTGTGAGGGCCTTGCGTTGAGGACGATCTGCTCCGGCAGGGCAGTGAAGGCCACGGGTTTGACGAGCGTCGTCACAGGATCGTGGATCACATAACCACGCGCTTCGAGACGTGCGTCGAGATCATCGGGCTCCGAAAGCGGAAACCCGACCTGAAAGCGCACAGGCGCGCTGCGCTCGCGGTAGAGACGTTCGATGTCGTCGATCGTGCGCTCGACATCGCGGCCCTGATAGTGGAGCGCGGAAACGGAGTTCGCGCGCTGTGAGCCGCCGCCCGAGTAACGCCATAGCCAGCCGTCTACGTCGCGCGTCTCACCTGCCGGCCAGGCGCGTACGGCCGCGCCCTCAATGGCCAACAAGCGCTCGCGTTCGGACGGCGCCCCTGCCATCAGCCCTTTTCCCGCATGAGCCGCGCTTTCTGGCGCTGCCAGTCCCGCTTGGCCGAGGTCTCGCGCTTATCGTGCAGCTTCTTGCCCTTAGCGAGGCCGAGCCTGAGCTTCGCGCGACCGCGCGCATTGAAATACAGCTCGAGGGGGATGAGGGTCATGCCCTCGCGTTGTACGGCCTGGGAAAGCTTGTCGATCTCGCGGCGATGCAGGAGCAACGGACGCGGACGGCGCGGGGCGTGCTGAAAGAAGCTTCCCGCGAGCTGATACTCTGGAATGTACGCATTCACGAGCACGAACCCCCCGCCCTCGGCGGAGGCATAGCTTTCGACGATATTCGCCTGGCCCTTGCGCAGGGATTTCACCTCGGTCCCGGTGAGCGAGATGCCCGCCTCGAACGTATCCTCGATGAAATACTCGAAGCGGGCGCGCCGGTTCTCGGCGACCACCTTGCGGTCGTCATCATCCTTTTTCGACATGGCTCATGCTTCTCGTCTGTGTCCCGAAAGCATTCGGGCTGCCCGCACTATATAGGGGCAGCCCGATCCATTGGACACCGGCGTGTGTTCTCTACTCGGCAGCCTTGACCTCGAGCAGCCCCGCGTGCACGAGCGCGGCATCGACCACCTTCTTGCTGGCATCACCGAGCGGCGCCAGCGGCAGGCGGCATTCCGGGCTCTCGATCACGCCCAGGCGCCACGCGGCATACTTCACCGGCCCCGGGTTCGTCTCGCAGAAGAGTGCGCCGTGCAGCGGGATCAGAATGTCCTGGATTTCCAATGCGCGGCGGAAATTGCCGGCGAGGCAGGCATTCTGGAACTCCGCACAAAGTTTCGGCGCGACGTTCGACGTCACCGAGATGCAGCCGTTGCCGCCGTGTGCCATGTAGCCGAGCGCGGTTGCATCCTCGCCCGAGAGCGCCGCGTGGGGCTTGCGGATGAGCAGGCGATGCTGCGACTGCCGCTCCATGTTCGCAGTGGCATCCTTGATGCCGCCGAAGTTCTTGAGCTCCGAGATCCGCGCCATGGTTTGCGCGGAGATGTCGACCACCGTGCGGCCCGGCACGTTGTAGACGATGAAGGGTAGGTCCACCGCATCGCTGATGGCCTTGAAGTGGAGGAAGAGCCCCTCCTGCGTCGGCTTGTTGTAATAGCCTGTCGAATGCAGCGCCGCGTCAGCCCCCGCCTTCTTGGCGAATTCCGTGAGCTCGATGGCCTCCTCGGTGGAGTTCGAGCCCGCGCCGGCGATGACAGGCACGCGCTTCCTCGCCGTGCGAACGCACAGCTCGACGACGTGCATATGCTCGTCGTGACTCAGCGTCGGCGTCTCGCCGGTGGTGCCTACCGGGACGAGGCCGTGTGAGCCCTGCGCGATCTGCCAATCGACGAAGCGCTGGAAGCTCTGGTCGTCGACTTTGTTGTTTTTGAACGGCGTGACCAGCGCTGTGAACGAACCTTTGAACATGGTTTTCCTCCGCTCGTTGTTCGCTGTTGCACGCCGCGGCGCCCGCTTTGGCACAAAATACCAAGGCCCGCCTCGCTGGTCCTCTAGGATAGCAAGGCGCAGCACACGCTAACGTGGTTTCTGTATGTCACATTTCGGACCTGCCCGAAAGACTGCACGTTTCATGCCTATGCTGAACCGATGACCAGAGATAACGATTCTATAACAGCAGCCGGGGGACCATACGGGATGCCCGACACCACGAAGCCAGCGCGGCATCTGGGCCGGGTCGGCGGGCGCACGTGCCCGTGGCACCTCGTCGGCGCGCTCGCCGCGTTGCTCGTGGCCGCGCCGCCGTTCCTAACGGTTGTCTCCAGCACAGCCGGTGCGCAGAGCCGCGATAAGAGCGCCAAGGCCAAGCCTTCCGCTAAGGCCGTGTCGAAGAAGGCCGCGGCCAAGGCATCCACGGACGCAAAGCCGCCGCTGCCGGACCCGAGCCCCAAGCGGACTGCGGAAGCACAGCCAAGTGTCGTCGACGAGGACGGCGGACCTGTCCCGCCTCCGAGCACTGCGACCCCCATCCGTGCGGCCGTCCCCGATTCGCCCGAGGCGGACTACTTCGCCGCCATGGACAAGCTCGTCGCGCCGCTGCGTGATAACAGACTGCCAGAGGCCGATGCACAGGTGCTCAAGAATGCACTTGGCGCGGTCGATCGAAACGATCCCGCCGCGGCGAACGAGCACGCGGGCAAACTCAGCGATCCCGCTCTGCGAACACTCGTTACGTGGTACGCGCTTCGCAAGGGCGCCGGCGCGCCGGCGGATTATACGAAGTTCCTGTCCGAGAACCCGGCATGGCCGGACGCCACCCTGCTGAGGCGCCGCTCGGAGCAGCAACTTCTCTCCGCCGGCGGTCCCGCGAAGGAAATCATCGCGTTCTTCGGGGCCAATCCACCGCTGTCCGGTGCTGGCACGATCGCGCTCGCCTCCGCGCACCTTGCGCTCGGCGATGAAGCGCGCGCCAAGGACATGGCCGTCAAGGCTTGGCGCGAGCATGACATCCCAGTGGCGTCCGAGGTGGGTTTCCTCGCGCGCTTCGAGCGTTTTCTGACGCAGGCTGACCATCGCCGCCGGCTCGATACGCTCCTGATCGACGAGGGCCGTTTTGCTGCCCGGCGCACACCGCGGATTGCAGCCGCACGTCGCCTGCTGCCGAAGTTTGACGATGCGGAGCGCAAGAAGGCAGAGGCCCGCATTGCCATCTATGCCCGCGCACGCAATGCCGCAAAGCTCATGGCGAGCCTGCCCGCGAATGCCAAGGAACCAGCCTCCGCCGATTGGGGTCTGCTCTTTCAACGCGTGCAGCTCGCCCGCAGCCAAGGCAAGGAGGACGAAGTTGCGCGCCTCCTGCGTCTTGCACCGAATGACGCTGCCCTTCTCGTGGATCCCGATGTCTGGTGGTTGCATCGGCGCTGGGCCATCTACGAGTTTCTCGGCGCAGCCCGATACAAGGATGCCTACGACATCGCGCGCGCGCCGGGACCGCTCACGGTCAATCCGATCAAGGATGCAACGTTCCTCGCTGGCTGGATCGCGCTCCGCCATCTCAAGGATACGAAAGGCGCGATACCGCATCTCGAGGTTTCACGCGAGAATGCCGATGGACCACTGAGTGCCGCACGCGGCAACTACTGGCTCGCTCGCGCACACGAGGCCCTCGGCCAGAAGTCGGAAGCAACGCGCTTCTACCGCGAAGCGGCTGCTCGCATCGACACCTTCCACGGAGCGCTCGCGCGCCAGAAGATCAATCCGGGCCCTCTGGACGCGCCCATTCCCCTGCCGGCCATGCCTACGTCAGCGGTGGCCGACGCCTTCAATGGCAATCCACTGCTGCGTGCGGCCATGTTCGCGCACCATGCCGATGTGGGTCGCGGCATCTCCCGCATCATCGTCGCGCATCTGCGATCGACGCTGAAGAGCGAGGCCGAAGTCGCGATGCTCGCCCATCTCGCCAATGCGATCGGCGATCACCAGATGGCCGTACGTGTCGGCAAGACCGGCGTCGCGCGCGATATGAACCTCTACACCTACTCCTACCCCGTGCATCCCTTCCCCGACTACAAGCCGCTCCGCGAATCGCCGGAGCGCGCCTTGTTGCTCGCCATCGTTCGCCAGGAAAGCGAGTTCAATCCGGAGATCATTTCGCACGCGGGCGCGCGCGGGCTCATGCAGGTCATGCCGATCACCGCGCGGCACATCTGTCGTGATCACAAGATCAAGTGCGATATCCCGCGCTTGATCACGGACAAGAGCTACAACGCCATGATCGGCAGCGCGTACATCGGCGATCGCAAGAAAGAGTTCGACGGCAGCTACGTGCTGACGCTCGCAGGGTACAATGCAGGTCCGGGCCGCGCGCGACAGTGGATGCGCCGCTTCGGCGATCCGCGCACGAAGAACGTGGATCC
>JAEYYJ010000239.1 GCA_023430845.1 Pseudomonadota bacterium | reverse complement strand
CGTTCGGATCGAAGGGATAGTCGGAAAAGCTCGTGAGATCGCGCGCGGTATTGATGTGCAGCGTGCGATAGGCCGAGGAGCGGTTGTTGTCGTTGTTGTAGACCCACATGCCGCCGACAT
This sequence comes from Pseudomonadota bacterium, assembly GCA_023430845.1. GTDB lineage: Bacteria > Pseudomonadota > Alphaproteobacteria > Rhizobiales > Hyphomicrobiaceae. Next base: position 4,383 of record JAEYYJ010000239.1, on the reverse strand, counting down.
GGCTGCCGATCTCATAGAGGGTGACATCCCAACCCTCGTCCATCATGTGCTTGGCGCAGGTGAGACCCGAGGCTCCGGCCCCGATAATCCCGATCGACTTCTGCTTCGTCATGGCAATCCGGCTTCCGGTTCAAACCGTATGATTGTCCGGACGTTAGCGGCACGTGGGGAGGTTGTCATCCGCCCCCCGCGCATGGCGCCACGATATCCGTGCGTTTGCTCAGAGAACCTCGAAGACATCGTAGATGGCAAACTCCGGCTCTCGCCGCCCGACACCGATGCCGACAATCCGGTTCAGCCATTCGTACTTGGGCGAAGCCGTCTCGAAGACGAGGGCCGTCCGCAGGTAGTGGCTTTCGGCCGGCACGCGTTCGCCGGCCGCAATGCGAGCCATGACCTCGGCTGGGGCGTGCCGGACGCCGCGATAAATGATCAGCAGCGGATGGCCGTCGTCGAGTTCGAGCGGCAGACGCACGTCGGGGCGCACGGCACCGTCGCTGCCGCCGAGTAGGAGGTCGACGCCGCCGGAAAGGATTTTTGCACTGATGCGCGGCCCCTCGAATTGACCGGCACCGAGCAGGTCGATGCGCCGGCGTCCGAGCGGGCCATCGCCGAGCATGTAGGTGCCGGTAACGGCGATCTTCAGCTCACCGATGTAGGCTGATTTCAGTTCGGGCATTGGCTGGTCCCAGGCTCGAAGCGCGTGCTTTCAACATGAGAAAGTCCGTGCGCTCACAAAAGGTGTTGATGCACAGCGGATGCCGTGCGCTGGTGTGGTTCACACATGAGGCCCACAACGATAAGCAGAAAACTGGACTGCGCCGAGGGGCAAAGCATGGTCTCAAACACGGGGACGCCGACACTGGACGCAACGCAATATCGTCCGGACGTCGACGGACTGCGCGCGATAGCCGTGTTGCTGGTTGTCGCGCATCACGTCAGGGCACCGCTGCTTCCCGGCGGCTTCATCGGTGTCGACATATTTTTCGTCATCTCCGGATTTCTGATTATCAATCAGATCGTAACGGGCATTGCAAAGGGCCGATTTTCGTTCGGCGAGTTCTGGGCGCGGAGGGCGCTGCGGATACTGCCACCCTATTTGCTTGTCATCATTGTTTCCGCGATTGTTGCAAGCTTCATTCTCGCGACCGACGAGGAATTCCAAGACTTTGGCAATCAGGTTTTCTATTCGGCGCTGATGGTGGTCAATCACCTCTTCCTCATGGAGCAGGGCTATTTTGATGCCGATGCCAAGCTGAAGCCCCTTTTGCACCTCTGGTCGCTCGCCGTGGAGGAGCAGTTCTATCTCGTCGCGCCAATACTGCTCGTTGGACTCGCGTGGATTTGGGGACGATCCGGGGCTGGTCGCATGGCGGCAGCAGCGATCGTCATCGCGATTGGGGCCACATCATTCGTTCTGTGCGTCTGGCTGACAGGCGTCACGGACGATCGAAACTATGCCTTCTATCTTATGCCGCTACGTATATGGGAGTTCATGGCAGGTGGTGCGATCGCTCTGGCGGCTCCATTTGCCGCGCGGCTTCCGCGGAAGCTGCTGGACGGCATGGGACTGATTGGCCTGGCGCTCATCGGTTTTGCCATGATTGCATTCTCGTCACGGACGAGCTTTCCGGGCGTTGCCGCAATTGTCCCTGTGCTTGGAGCGAGCGCGCTCATCCTGGTCGGAATGGTTCACCCCGCGGCATGGGCCAGCCGGTTACTTGCCCAGCCTGTTCTCGTTGGCATAGGTCTCGTCTCCTATTCCTGGTACTTGTGGCATTGGCCGCTTCTCGCATTCACGCGGATTTATAATTTTGGGGATCGCGATCCGCTCTTCGATATGCTGATCGGTGCCGGCCTTTCGTTGGGCCTCGCGGTTCTCACCTATCATTTTCTCGAAAAGCCGATCCGTGCGTGGGGTAGGAGGACAGCCGGGCGCATGAATTGGCGTGTGGCATTCTCCGGCCTGGCGGCCTGCGCGGTCGTGGCAGTTGGCGGGCCGCTTCAAGCCGCGTCAGTTGAGACGACAGAGGTCTCAGCACCCGAGCAGCCCCAAGCTCCGAGATCAGAATGTATCTTGCGAAATGCAAGCAGCGGCGGGCCCTGCATTGAGACTGCTGAGGGCCGGCCAATAGGCATCATCCTCGGAGATTCGCACGGCACCGCAGCACATCCTGTACTAAGCGCGTATGCAGAGAGGAACGAGCGCTTTCTCGCTGATTCAGCCTTCAACGGCTGCTCGCCGCTTTTGGGGGTAGGTCTCGCCAAAAAAGCCAACAGTGCGCGCTGTGCGCCCTGGCACGAAAATGCCAGAAGGCTGATTGGCGAGTTGCGGCCTCGATTTGCCATCCTCTCGGCTCAGTGGCAGTTCCACGTCCACGACAACGCTCCCATGTGGATGCATAGACGCAATCAAAACCAGCGCGAATTCTTCATAGAATCGCTTCGGAACACCATTGCGACTCTGAAGGAGAGTGGTGTTGCGAGGGTATTGATCGTCGGGCCTGTTCCGCTATGGCGACAGTCGGCTCCACGATGTTTGGCCCATTGGCTTAAGCACCAGCGGGATCCTGTGAAGCGTTGCGGATGGACTTACGCAAGGGTGGTTCGGGATCGGGCAAAGGCCGTCGAATGGCTCAAGCAGGCGGTCGCCGGATTGGCGGGTGTGCGATTGGCCGATCCGATAAAGGCGCTTTGCACTAAGGCGTGGTGTAGGCCCTACGTAGCAAACAATACGCTGCTCTACAGCGACCGCAGCCACCTATCCGATCAGGGGGTGAAGCAGCTCATATCCGGTATCGAGCACGATCTGAGATGGGTCATGGATATCCAGACGCCGGTGGCCACGTCGCGGTAGCACGGCGCAAGCCGCCCTACCCCACCTTCAGATACGCATATCCCTTTGACTGGAGATAGGCGACTGTCGCTACGCCGGAGGGAACGATCTTGATGTAGGGCAGCGACTTCGCGCGAGCGAGATCCAGGCCCATGCGCTCGAACGTGATGCGGCACAGATAAACCTCGACGCCGTACTGGGCGAGTGCGGCCATGCGCTTCGCGTAGTCGGGATCGATGGTCGGCGCCTTCTCCCAGGGCGTGCCGGCAAGATCCGTGAGATGGAATTTGATGCCGGGCCCATGCGCGACGATCACGATCTTGATCGCCATGGGATCGAATTCGTGCGCCGAGAGGTGATTGTTGATGTTGCGCAGCATGGTGTCGTAGCGCGCGTTGTCGCCGAAATCGCAGTGATAGAGGCATGCGATATCGGTATCCTTCTTCAGGTCGCCGAACTTGAGTTCCTGATTGGTGGCCGATGCGGGGAGCGCGCCTGCGAGTGCGACTGAGCCTGCGGCGAGGGCGCCAATGAGATGGCGGCGGTCGATTTCCGTCATGAGGGTTCCTCTACTGGGAGCGCGTGATGCCGTATATTACGCGCGTGATCCGACCGCGAGCGGATCACTTCTGCGTGCTGAAATGGAAGAGCACTACTGCGCTGCGTCCCACGCCGGGCGGGCGTGAAAGTACTCCTCGCGCACGTAAGGACCGCCTCCCTGGCCAGGGCGTGACGACATGAGCGTGAATTGATCCACCGTGAATGGCCAGGCCATCAGCGGCGGACGGGCGCTCAGAAAGCGCGCCACCACCTCAGGCTTCGTATTCCTGAGGCGTGCGAGCGTGATGTGCGGCTTGAAGGCGCGCGTCTCGGGCGGCAGGCGGGCTGCACGGGCGGCGCGCTCGCTGGCGCGATAGAGTGCGGTAAGGGGCTCGGCTTCCGCGATGCCCGCATAGAGCGCGCGCGGCTCGCGTCCGCCGAACACGCCAAGGTCCGTGATCCGAAGCTCGAAGGGATCGAAGTCCACGCGGGCAAGCGCACTCACCAGCTCATCGGCTTCGAGATTGCCGATGTCGCCGAAAAAGCGGATCGTGAGGTGCATGTCCTCGATCTCGACCCATTTGGCGCCCGGCAGGTTGCCGCGCACGAGGTCGAGCTGAGAGCGCACGATCTCGGGGATCTCGATGGCTGTGAAGAGGCGGGGCATTCTCGTCTCGTTCCGTCCGCTTTAAGTGACGTATCATTTGCCTGCCGTCGCCGCATGCCTCTTTTTCACGCGTGCGATCAGCTCTTCGACGTGCGGCAGAATCCCCTCCACGATCACGTCGACACCCTTCGCGTTGGGATGGATGCTGTCGTCGAGGTTCAGCGCGGGATTGAGGATCACGCCTTCGAGGAAGAAGGGGTAGTAGAGCGTGTCGTGCGCGCGCGCGAGCCCGGGAAAGATGCGGTCGAACGCGCTCGTGTACTCAGGCCCGTAGTTGCGCGGCGCCCGCATGCCCGTCAGCAGGATGTCCGCGCCCTTGGCCTTGATGCGCGTGAGAATG
>JAEYYJ010000202.1 GCA_023430845.1 Pseudomonadota bacterium | reverse complement strand
CCCTTCGTGTGGGTCGCGATCGCGGCTTCGAGATTGCTCGCTGCCTGGCCGTCACGGAGGAACCATCGCGTGGTGTGGGCCAGCGCTTCCTGCGTACGGGCGTAGAGATCGAGCTGAAGTGTGCCGCCGATACGATTGTCGAGAGCGTCGATCCGTGGCCAGATGTCATTGAGTCCGAGAACAGCGCGGGCGACCGTAAAGGCATAGGCGATCTCAGCGATCGGCCGCGCCGTCTCGTCGGCCATGCGCTGCGGTGCCGCTGCGCCGAGGCGATTGACCACCGCGTTGGTCACAGTCGTTGCGATGATCTCGCGGCGTAGCTGGTGGCGCCGCAGATCATCGGGATAGCGTTCGGCGAGTTCCGGTGGGAAATACTCGATAAGGCGCGGTTCGAGAGCCGGTGCATCGGGAACAGTGCTCGCGAGAAGATCGCTGCGGAGCGCGATCTTGGCGTAGCTGAGCAGCACGGCCAGTTCCGGCCGCGTGAGGCCGCGGCCCGACGAGGACCTGACGGATATTTCGGGCAGTGAGGGCAGGAATTCGATTTCGCGCTCCAGAATGCCGCGCTGTTCCAGCGCCTCGATAAGGCGCGCGTGCGCGCTGAGATCGGCAACGGCATTGCGTTCCGAGAGGCTGAGCGCCAGCGACTGCTGGACGTTGTTGCGAAGGACCGCGGCGGCGACCTCGTCCGTCATGCTGGCGAGCAGCGTGTTGCGCGTCTCGTAGGTGAGACGGTCCGATTTGACGGCCGGCACGAGCGCGATCTTGATGTTCACTTCCTGATCGGAGGAATTCACGCCCGCCGAATTGTCGATGAAGTCCGTATTGAGGCGCACACCGCGAGCTGAAAGCTCCATGCGTGCGCGCTGCGTCACGCCGAGGTTGGCACCTTCGCCGATGACCTTCGCGCGCAGCTCCGGCGCGGTGACGCGAATGGCGTCATTGGCGCGATCGCCGGCGTCCGTATCCGTTTCTGTTGATGCGCGAATGTACGTGCCGATGCCGCCGAACCAGAGCAGATCTGTCTCTGCCTTGAGGATGGCGTTGATCAGCTCGGCGGGCGTGACGTGCTCGGCGTTGAGGCCAAGCATGGCGCGTACTTCGGGCGAGAGTGGCACGGATTTCGACGCACGCGGGAAGATGCCGCCGCCTTTGGAGATGAGGCTTTTATTGTAGTCCTGCCAGCTTGAACGGGGGAGCGCGAACAGCCGTGCGCGCTCGGCGAGGCTGGCCGCGGCATCCGGATTGGGATCGAGGAAGATATCGCGGTGGTCGAATGCGGCAACGAGGCGGATTGCGGGCGAGAGCAGCATGCCGTTGCCGAACACGTCGCCCGACATATCGCCGACGCCGACGACCGTGAACGGTTGCGTCTGGATGTCGACATCCATCTCGCGGAAGTGGCGTTTCACGCATTCCCAGGCGCCGCGCGCCGTGATGCCCATTTTCTTGTGGTCGTAACCCGCCGATCCACCTGAGGCGAAGGCATCGCCGAGCCAGAAGTCGCGGCTGGTCGAAAGCTCGTTGGCGAGATCGGAGAACGTCGCGGTGCCTTTGTCGGCCGCGACCACGAGATAAGGATCATCGCCGTCATAACGCACGACGCGGTCTGGCGGCACGATCTTGCCATCGACGAGATTGTCGGTGAGATCCAGCATGGCGGAGATGAAAATGCGGTACGCGGCGGTACCCTCCGCCTGTACGGCCTCGCGTGAGCCACCGCGCGGCAGCAGCTTCGGCAGGAATCCGCCCTTTGACCCCGCCGGCACGATCACGGCATTCTTGACCTGCTGCGCCTTGACGAGACCGAGCACTTCCGTGCGGAAATCCTGCGCGCGATCGGACCAGCGAATGCCGCCGCGCGCGATCGGCGCAAAGCGCAGGTGCACGCCTTCGACGCGCGGGCTCGCGACCCAGATTTCGCGATACGTGCGCGGGCGCGGCATGAATTCGATCTCATGTCCGGCGAGCTTCACGGCGATCGTCTCGGGATGCCGGCTCTTCTTGTCTTTCTGGTGGAAGTTCGTGCGGACGGTCGCGTCGATCAGGCTCCGCAGATGATTGAGGATGCGATCTTCATCGAGGCTCTGGACGTTCGAGAGGGCACCCGCAATGCGCTCGCGGATCGGTGCCTCACTGGCAATGCGCTCGTCGGTCGATCCACCTTGATCGGGATTGAAGCGGTGGTGGAACAGCTCGATGAGGTCGCGCGTGATGCCGGCGTGCGTGATGAGCGTCGCGGCGATATAGGCGGGTCCGAATGGTAGGCTGAGCTGGCGCATATACGCTGCATACGAGCGCATGAGCGCGGCTTCGCGCCAGTTCGCGCCGGCCGCGATGATCAGGCGGTTGAATGTATCGCTGCTCGTCGCGCCGGCGATAACGGAGCGGAAGGCATCTTCGAGCCGTACGTCATGGCGCTTGATGTCGATCGTGGCGCCATCGATTGCCTCCAGGACCATGTCGTGAAGCACGACCTTGCGGATCATGTCGCCAAAGCGCGGCGCGACTTCGTATGTGCGCTCGTCCACGACGGAGAAGCCGAGGTTCTCCAGTACGGGCACGCGCTCGGAGAGGCGGATCGGCTCGTCGAAGCGGTAGACGGCGGCACGCAGCCGCTCGGTGCCGGCCGCCTTCTCCAGATAGAAATCAATGGCAAGAGGGCGGTCGGCCCCGAGCCGCTCGATGCGTCGAATATCCTCCAGCGCGCGCGCGGGCGAGAAGGTCTCGGCATAGCCGGCTGAGAAAGCGTCGTGATACTTGGCCGCGAGCGCTGCGGTCTTTGGGCCCGCCTGCTCGAGCGCCTCGGTAAGGCGGTCCTGCCAGGTCTTGACGATTGTCGTGACGCCTTGCTCGAGCACCTCGGTCGAGACTTTCGGCGTCACACCTTCGCGCCGCCCGATGATGAAGTGGACGCGCGTGAGCTGGCTTTCGGTGAAGTAGGGCGTGAAGGCCGAAACGTGTCCGCTGAAGGTCTCGGCAAAATAGTTGCCGATCTCCTCGCGAACGCGCGTCGAGAAGCGATCCCTCGGGACGAAAACGAGCAGGGACACGAAACGGTCGAAGCGATCGACGCGCGCGAATACGCGCACGCGCGGCCTGAGTTCGAGATCGAGAATGCCGGCCGACCACGTCGCCAGCTCGTCAGTGCTGATCTGGAACAGTTCGTCGCGCGGAAAGGTCTCGACGACATTGAGCAGAGACTTGCCGGCGTGGCTCTCGGGCGGATAGCCCGCACGCGAAAGCACGCTCTGGACTTTCTCCCTGAGGATCGGGATTTCGCGCGGTGATTTAACGTAGGCCTGCGACGTGAACAGCCCGACGATGCGCAGCTCACCATCGAGTGTGCTGTCGGCGCGATAGGTCTTCACGCCGATATAATCCATGTAGGCGCGGCGATGGACGCGGCTGCGCACATTGGCCTTGGTGATGATCAGCGGATCGGGCTGAAGATAGAAGTTGCGGATCTCGGGCGTGAGAGTCACGAATTCGGCGCCGCGACGCAGCACCAGCACCTTGGGATCCTGCAGCAGGCCGAGCCCGACGGCATCGGTCGCCGTCAGCGTGCCGCTCTGCATGTCGCCGTCGAGGCGATATTCGCGCATGCCGAGCAGCGTGATGTTCCCCGCATCGAGCCATTTCAGGAAGGCAACGGCGTCCTGGCGCATCGACGCCGGTACGCTCGTCGGGGCCTTCTCGAGATCGTCAATGGCCTTCCGGAGGCGTGCGAGCATGGCCTGCCAGTCGCCGACAGCGATGCGCACTTCCTTCAGGATTTCCGTGAGTGACGTGACGAGCGCATCGCGATCCACCGCCTCGAGCCCGCCGACGTGCACGGCGATATAGCTTTCCTGGCGGCCGTCGTTCCAACTCTGGTCGCCGCTGCCGAGGATGCGAACGAGCCTGCCATCCGGTGCGCGCTCGCTCTTGATCAGTGGATGCAATACGAGATCGATGGCAAGGCCGCGTGCGTGCAGCTCCGCCGCGATGCTGTCCATCAGGAAGGGCATGTCCGGATTGAGGATCTCGATGACGGTGCGGTCACCGCCGAGCGATCTCACGGCGATCTTCGGCGCACCGACCGGCTTTTCCTGGAGGAAAGTCAATGCATCGTCGACGAGGGTGGCGAGCTCCTGCGCCGGACGCTCGGCAAGGGCGGCCTCTTCAGCAGACCCGAGCACCGCGCGGGCGAGAGCGAGACGGCCCTGCGTGTCCGGTCCGCTCGCCTTCAAGGCATCCATGGCAGCATGTATGGGGCGGGACTTCCCGTGGAGTGCCTCAGCCTGTGCGTTGCTCGCCATGGGCTGGTCCTTTCCGAATTCCGAGCGTTTCCGCTCTCAAGTAATGATGCGTTGCACGCGTATGCAACCCGCCTCGATCGCCTACAAAGCATAATGCCCA
>JAEYYJ010000184.1 GCA_023430845.1 Pseudomonadota bacterium | reverse complement strand
CGCGTTTCGCTCCAGGCAAAGAGCGGCAGCGGCGCCACGCCATTGAGCGCCTTGACCTCCCACAGCGCCTGACGCCGATCGAGACCGATCGAGCGGAAGGCATCCGCCGCTGCCAGTCGCTCGATCGCCTCGAGGCGGATACCACCACGCCGCCAGAGATCGTACGCATCTGCAAATGGCGCCGCCGCGCGCGCCGCCAGCAATTTATCGCGGGTCTCTTTCTCGTTCATGCCATCGATCTGACGGAAGCCGAGACGCAGTGCCGGCCGACCGTCTGAACCATCCGACTCGAGCGTGCAATCCCAATCCGAGTGATTGATATCCACCGGGCGCACCTCGACGCCGTTCTCACGTGCATCGCGCACGAGCTGGGCCGGCGCATAAAAGCCCATAGGCTGCGAATTCAGCAGCGCCGCACAGAAAGCCGCCGGATGATGATGCTTGATCCACGCCGAGACATAGACGAGCAGCGCGAAGCTCGCGGCATGGCTCTCGGGAAAACCGTATTCACCAAAGCCTTTGATCTGGTTGAAGCAACGCTCTGCAAACTCGCGCGCGTAACCGCGCTCGACCATCTTCGAAACCATCTTCTCTTCGAGTTTTTCGATGGCCCCGCGACGGCGGAAGGCAGCCATGGCCTTTCTCAGCTCGTTGACCTCGGAGTCTGAAAATTGTGCGGCGGTCATGGCAATGCGCATGGCCTGCTCCTGAAAGAGCGGCACGCCAAGAGTCTTGTGGAGGATATTGTAAAGCTCGTCGGGATCGCCATTTTCGGGAAATGGATAGTCCACTTTCTCGATCTTATCCCGCCGACGCAGATAAGGGTGCACCATGTCGCCTTGAATTGGGCCGGGGCGCACGATCGCCACCTCGATAACGAGATCATAGAAACATCGGGGCTTAAGGCGTGGCAGCATGTTCATCTGCGCGCGGCTCTCGACCTGGAAGACGCCGATGGCCTCTGCCCGACACAACATGTCGTAAACTTTCTCGTCCGCGCGCGGGAGATTGGCGAGTGTCAGATGTTTGTTCTCGTGCATGGCGATCAGGTCGAAAGCGCGTCGGATGCAAGTGAGCATCCCGAGGCCCAGCACATCGACCTTGAGCAGATTGAGCGCAGCAAGATCATCCTTGTCCCACTCGACGAATGTGCGGTCCTCCATGGCGGCATTGCCGACGGGAACAAGTTCCACGAGCGGTCCTCGTGTCAGCACGAAACCGCCGACGTGCTGTGAGAGATGACGCGGAAAGCCGACTAGCTCGTCGGTCAGCTCGAGCACCCGCTGAAGCAAGGGATCATCGGGGTCCAGACCGGCTTCGCGCACCCGCTGATCCGGCAACGCTCCGCCCGAACGTATGCCCCACACCATGCCAGCGAGCGCCGCGACAGTATCCTCGCTGAGCCCCATGGCCTTTCCGACCTCCCGCACGGCCGAACGCGAGCGATAGCTGATGACGGTGGCGGCAAGGCCGGCACGATGTCGTCCATACTTATCATAAATGTGCTGGATGACATCCTCGCGTCGCTCGTGCTCGAAATCGACGTCGATATCCGGTGGCTCCTGACGATCGGCGCTGATGAAGCGCTCGAAGAGGAGATCGACCTCTGTCGGGTTCACCGCGGTAATGCCGAGGCAGTAGCAGACCACCGAGTTGGCAGCCGAGCCACGCCCTTGGCAGAGGATCTCTTGGCTGCGCGCGAAGGCGACGATGTCGTGGACCGTGAGGAAATAGGGCGCGTATTTCAGCTCCGCGATAAGCGCGAGCTCCCTCTCGATGAGAACGCGCACTTTCTCCGGCACACCATCGGGAAAGCGCTCGCGGGCGCCGGCTTCGACGAGATCGATGAGATGTGCCTGCGGAGTCTTGCCGGGAGGTACGGGCTCGTCAGGATATTCGTATTTGAGGTCATCGAGATTGAATGTACAGGCCGCGGCGATATCGAGCGTATGGGCAAGCGCCGATTCGTACCCTTCGAAAAGACGCGCCATCTCATGCGACGACTTGATGTAACGCTCGGCATTGGGCGCGAGCCGCAGGCCCGCCTCGCTGATGCGCACGCCCTCGCGAATGCAGGTTAGTACGTCCTGGAGAGGGCAACGATGAGGCGTGTGATAGAGAACATCTCCCGTCGCAACGAGCGGCACACGACAGCGCCGGGCCAAGGATGCGAGCGCGGCAATGCGGGCACGGTCATCGCCGTGATAGGCGTGCGTGGCCGCAAGGTAGAGAGCTTCCGGCTCGAGCCCTGTCTTGAGCCGCCGCAGCTCACTCTCGAACGCGGCATGAGTGGCTTCTGCCCGCCAGCTCCAGTTTTCTGGTGGAAGCGCGATCAAAATCTGGTCGTGCGCGGCAGCCGCGACATCCTCGAGCGCGAGCTTGCATTCTCCTTTTTTGGCGGCGAGCTGGCCCTTTGAAAGGAGCCGGCAGAGGCGGCCATAAGCCTCGCGGTCCGTCGGCAGGCAGATGAGGCTCGGCGCGTCGATGAGATCAAGACGCGCGCCGACGATCAGCTTTAGATCGACCTGCTTTGCAGCCACATGCGCGCGCACGACACCGGCGAGCGTATTGCGATCCGTGATTGCCAGCGCCGCGAGGCCCTGCAGCTTCGCTTCCGCCACCAGTTCATGAGGATGAGAGCCACCACGCAGAAAAGAGAAGTTGGTAGTTACCTGCAGCTCGGCATAGGCAGGTTTCATGGGATCAATCCGTGCATGAACCAGCGTGGCATGTCGGCCGAAGGATCGTCGCTGTCATCACCTCCTTCTCCATCTCTCTCCTTGTCGTAAAGGCCCGCGCGGAAGACCCAGTAGCGCGCGCCGCCGGCCTCCTCGATCAGGTAGTAGTCGCGAGTGCGGCGCGGCGTGCCGCTGCCCGCTTCGAGCGCGCGCGGGACATAGGCCGCCCACCAGGCGGACGCGAGCCGCTCGGGTCCCTCGGCGCGCACGATCCGCCGGCGCACGCGTCGCCAGACGATCAAGGCGGGCGCCCCCTCGGGAATGGCGGCAAGCACCTCGATCGGCTCGGGCGGTTCCAGCAGAAAGGGCGGGCGGCGCCCCTCGAAAGTGGGCGCAATATCTTCAGACGGGGCCGGCTGTTTCACCTGCGCGGCGCTGATTGCGCGCGCGCGCTTTTGTGCTGTTTCCGGGATGTGACTGGCGCGAGGTAGCAGACGCATGACGCGATCGCTGCCGATGCGGCTCGAGAGGCGATCGATGAGCCGGGCAGCAGCGCGTGCTTGCGTTCCGGCAACGTCTGCATCGAGTGCCTGCTGATTTGCATCGAGGCGTGTTACCTCGCTCGCATCCAGCGTCATCAGGTCAATACCGAAACCGGCGTCGAACGCAGCGATCTTTTCGAGCAGCAGCCGGCGGATGTGGGCGTCATCCCGGCAGGGCACGCTGGTTCCGACTGCGACCTCGCCGAGCGTCCCGTCCGAGCGATAGAGCGTAAGGCGAAAGCGGCGCCCGCCGACAGCCGCCTCGGCCAGCGCGCCAGCAAGATCGCTGCACAGCCGCTCGAGTGCAGCCTCGATACCGGTTGCCGTAAGTAGCGGATCGGAGAACGGCAAGCGTGCGCTGAAGGCCGGCGCCTCCACCAGCGGCGCACGAGGTTCGCTATATTGCCCAAGCGCCTGATCAAGACGCAGGAGCACCGTGGCAATGGCTTCAGCTCCGGACGATTCTCTTCGGCTCAGGGCGCGGAAACGGCGCTCGAGTGCGGCGCGGGGGAGACCATAGAGCTGGCCAATGCGCCTGAGACCCAGCCGTTCGAGCAGGCGCACGTCACTGGCGCCAATCCGGAGGGCTGCCACAGGTAAGGGCGCGAGCGCGTGGCTTGTCGCTCCAGGCGGCGCAATCACGCCAGCACCTTCGGGCGGGCACTCAAACCGGGCGAGCGCAGATGCGGCGCCGAGCGTGTCGGCACACGCCGCCCGCACAGTGAGACCGAGGCGCGAAAAACGCTGAGAGAGATCGGCGAGCAGTGCCTGTTCTCCATCGTCATCGGATTGCGCAGCAAAGAGATGCGCGACGCCGGTGATGTCGATCCAGAGCCCGTCCTCACCATCGATATTACGCGTCGGCCCATAGCGGCCGCACCAGCGTGCGAGACGCACAAGATCATCACGATCTCGAGCGCGGTCGGCAGGTAGCGTGAGCAGTTCCGGCAGGGCTGCCCGTGTATCTGCGAGACCAGCACCGGTGCGTACGCCGAGCGCACGCGCCGCTTCATTCGCGGCGGCGATCTCCAACCCATGCGTACTGTGCAACACCAGCGCCAGCGGCCGGTCTGCAGGTACTTCCTCAGGCCCTCGATGCCACCGCAGGCGCTCGATCGCCCATGCCGGCAGCCAAACGGAAACGATACGCGTCATAACTCCACTCCACGACGGAAGACGGCGTCACCCCACCGACGGCCGTGCCGCGGCAGCGCTCCAAGGTGAGCTTGAAGCGCGGATCGCCCGGCGCAGCCGGATCGAAAGGATGCGGCGCACTCGCGGCAGTGGCGATGCGCCAGCGGGCAAAGGTTGCGGCTGTGGCGGCCGAGCGCGCCGCAGTCACTATCAGAGCCGGCGTGCGGTGCGTGGCAGTGGCAAGCGCGAGGCGCCGGGCCGGTGTCAGGGCGACGGCATCGAGACAACCAATGACAATGGCGGCCGCCCCTGAGCCGATGCTCTCTTCCATGGCCCAGAGGGTTTCGGCCGGTGTCGCCGTCTCGACCAGCAACAGCCGCGCCGGATCGAGACCGAGACGCACGAGGCCTGGGCCATAGAGCCCGCCGCTCTCGCGCGCGAGCCTGTGAGGCCAACACCACACGACAAGACCCGACCGACCGGTCGATGATTCAAAGGAAGGTCTGCCGCCGGCCCAACTCGTGCCAAGGCGGCGTGCGGCCAGCAGCAGCGCAAAGGCAAGGGCAGCCGAAGCATCACCGTAAGTCGCCGGCTTGATCTCGCCGAGGCTCGCGGCGTCGAGCTCTCGATCGGGCAGCCAGACATCCACTTCCGGCGCGCCAAGAGTCCAGCCAGCGCTTCCCGCTCGCTCAGATGCCCCCGATACTTCAGGTGGATGCGTGGCCGGTCCGCAGCCGAAGCCCTGCTGTCGCTCGAGTGTCGCAAGCAAAGTTTTGAGCTGCTCGATGCGCGCCGGTCTGGGGTAGGGGGCTGGCGGCGGTGCAAAAAAGGGGGCAACTGCACCGCCGCCAGAGGGACGCATACGCTTACTCGTACTCTTACCGGTACTCGTACTCCTACTGGCACTCACGTCCGTATTGCTACGAACCACG
>JAEYYJ010000168.1 GCA_023430845.1 Pseudomonadota bacterium | reverse complement strand
TACTTCGAGGACACGGATTTTTCCGGTCTCGTCTATCACGCGAGCTATCTGCGCTGGTGCGAGCGCGGGCGCTCCGACTATCTGCGCCTCGTCGGGAATGAGCACCGCACGCTGATCGAGGGTGGCGACGGCGCAGAGCCGTCTGCTTTCGTCGTGCGCCGCATGCGGCTCGAGTATCTCAAGCCTGCGCGCATCGATGACGTGCTCGAGGTCGAGACGCGTGTCGCGGAGGTCAAGGGTGCGGCGTTGAGCCTCGCGCAGCGTGTCGTGCGCGACGGCGTCGTGCTCTTTGAGGCCGAAGTGCTGGTCGTGCTCGTCTCCGTATCGGGCAAGCCGCAACGCCTGAGCCAGCGCCTGCGTGCCGGACTTTCGGGTAACTGAACAGCGGCCTAGTATTCCGATGTCGGCTATCGGTGTTTCCAGACCGGTTTATGGGCATGGGACGCGGCGGCACATGGACACATGTGGCCGAATCCGGGCAGGTGTTCCTAGATTAGTCACAATGGAGCGTAAGAAGCGCCCCTTGGGACAAGAAGGTCCGTTGACCTCAGTTTGAGCCCGACCGGCTGGCAGTGCGCTCCGAGGCGCGGATTGCTGGCCCGAGGGCTGGTATCTATCGGCCGCTGTCGTTTGGCCGCTCTTGCCTGCCTCGATCCAATGCATTCCGCGCCAGCGAGCAGAGCATGAATCCGACGGACATCCTCAAGGACAAGATCGGCGCGGTCGCGCCGGGGCACGGTACCTCGTTCCTGGAACTGTTCCTGCAGGCCCATATCGTCGTCCAGATCGTCATGGTCGGGCTTCTGCTCGCCTCGGTCTGGTCCTGGGCGATCATCATCGAGAAGATCTTCGCTTTCCGCCGCGCGCGGCGCGAGGCGGACAACTTCGAGCAGCTGTTCTGGTCAGGTCAGAGTCTCGAAGAACTCTATGCGAACCTCGCCCGTGACCGCACGCAATCCATGGCCGCATTGTTCGTTGCGGCGATGCGCGAGTGGAAGCGCTCGGTCGAAGGCAACATTCGCGCATTGGGCGGCATACAACTCCGCGTCGAGAAGGTGATGGATGTCACGATCAGCCGCGAGATGGAGCGGCTGGACAGGCGCCTACTCTTCCTGGCGACCGTCGGCTCGACGGCGCCCTTCATCGGCCTCTTCGGTACGGTATGGGGCATCATGTCGAGCTTCCAGGCCATCGCGGCCTCGAAGAACACGAGTCTTGCCGTTGTTGCGCCCGGTATTGCCGAGGCGCTTTTTGCGACGGCACTTGGGCTTCTGGCCGCAATTCCGGCGGTCATGGCGTATAACAAGTTCTCGGCGGATTCGGCGCGCCTCGCGCAGCGATTCGAGGCTTTTGCCGACGAGTTCGCCGCGATCGTTTCGCGTCAGATCGATACCAGAGTCTAAGGAGCCCCCGAGCGGGGGAGCGGTAACATGGGCGCGAGCCTGAACACTGGCGGATCAGGCAAGGCCGGACGACGCGGCCGAGCGCGCCGCCATGCGCCGATGAGCGAGATTAACGTCACGCCGTTCGTCGACGTCATGCTCGTGCTGCTCATCATCTTCATGGTTGCTGCGCCGTTGCTGACGGTCGGCGTGCCGCTGGAGCTGCCGCAGGCCAAGGGCAAGCAGCTCGAGGCCAACAAGGAGCCGATCGTGGTGTCCGTGAACTCCCGCGGCGAGGTCTATCTCGGCCAGGAGGAGAAGACGACCATGCAGCTCGACGAGATCGGCCCGCGCCTCCAGTCCATTGCGCAGAACAGAGGCGGCACCGACGAGCCCGTGTTCGTTCGTGGTGACAGGGCGGTCAGCTACGGCGACATCGCGCGCGTGATGGGGCGCATTCGCGATGCCGGGTTCCGGAAGATCTCCCTTGTGACGGAGGTGGAGGGCGGGGGCTGAGGCGGTGTATTTCGGTCTTCTCGTCTCGGTGATGCTGCACGCGTCGTTGCTCGGATGGACGGTCGTGTCCATTCAGTCGACGCCTGAGCTCAGAGCGCCTGTGATCGAGCCGATCGCCGTCGACATGATCTCGCCGTCCGAGCTCACGCGCCTCACGCGAGGGAGCCGTTCGGCGACGCTCAAGGAAGCGCGTGCCAACGAGAGTACGGAAACCGAGGCAACGCCTAAAGAAACTAATCGCCCGCGCCCGCCCGTGGCGCAGCCGCCGCCTCCACCGCCCGCAGCAGCGGCGCCACCCGAGCCGGCTCCGCCGAAGCCGGCCGAAGCTGCTCCGCCACCGCCTCCGCCGCCTGCTGCTGCTGCTCCGCCGCCGGCTCCCGAGCCTGATCGTGCGGCGCTCGAGCAGAAGCTCGCCGATCTCGCGCTTCAGCAGGCCGACGAGGCCAAGCGACAGGCTGAAGCCAAAGCCGCGGCCGATGCCAAAGCGCAGGCAGAAGCCGAGGCGAAAGCCAAGGCCGAGGCGGAATCCAAGGCGCGCGCGGAAGCAGAGGCCAAGGCCAAGGCGGAGGCCGACGCCAAAGCCAAGGCTCGCGCCGAAGCCGAGGCGAAGGCCAAGGCGGATGCCAAGCGCAAGGCGGACGAAGCCAAGCGCCAGGCCGAAATCAAGCGCAAGCAGGATGAGGCGCGCCGCAAGCGCATTGCCGAAGAGAAGGCCAAAGCGCAGTTCAACGCGGATCGGCTCGCGGCCCTGCTCGACAAGTCACCCGACCAGCGCGCACCGGCACCCGCGGCGCCGCAGCCGAGCACGGATACGCGCGCGAAAGGACCGGTGCTCGGCGCGCGGGAAGGCACTGACGCGACGCTCTCGGCCAGCAAAGCCGGCTGGCTCGCCAGTCTCCTGAGCCGCGCCGTCGGCCAGTGCTGGAATGTGCCTGCTGGCATTGCAGGACTGGAGAATGTCGTTGTCAGGCTGGAAGTGCGCTTGAACCGTGATGGGACACTTGTCGGAACGCCGAAGGTAACAAACTCCGACAACTTCCCGGCGTTCGGCTTGGTCGCCGACAGTGCCGTGCGCGCGATGATCGCCTGCGCGCCCTACGCGCTACCGCCCGACATGTACGAGGGCGGCTGGGAGCATATCGTGTTCGCTTTCAGGCCTCCTCAGTGACGACAATGGGGAGAGGCGCACGGCGACATTTGCCGACGTCGGTACTTTGTGCTCAATCACCGGAAAATCAGGCTGGCCGTGAGGTGATTCGCGTCGCAGCCTGCTGACAGGCATCCTCGGCTTCAGGCATGGAGGAGAGTGCGATGGCGGCCAAAGGCGCACGCGAATCGTGGTCGGCGGCTGGTGTGCCGCCATCCTCGACACCCATTCCGCGCGACGAAATCTCCGACTTTCATTTGCGCGACGAAGCCCGCCTCGTCGGTGGGCTCATCGAGCGTGCGGTCTACACGGCCGATGAGCGCCAGCGCATCGCGACCATCGCGGCGCGTCTCGTCGACACGGCGCGCGCGGGACGCACGAAGCATGGCGGCATCGATGCCTTCATGCACGAGTACGGCCTCACCTCGGAGGAAGGCGTCACGCTACTCTGCCTCGCGGAGGCGCTGCTGCGCATCCCCGATGCTGATACGGCCGATGCACTGATCGACGAGCGCGTCGGCAGTGGTGATTGGGAGCGACATCTCGGTCATTCGGACTCGTTGCTCGTCAATGCTTCGACCTTCGGCCTGATGTTGACGGGGCGGATCGTACGTCTCGGCCGCTCGGCCGGGTCGGGACCGGGCGCCGTGCTGAAGCGGCTCGTGGCGCGTTCGGGTGAGCCGGTCATCCGGCAGGCCATGCGGCAGGCCGTGCGCATTCTCGGCGATCAGTTCGTGCTCGGTCGCAACATCGACAGCGCGATCTCGAATGCCTGGGAGTACGAGAAGCGCGGCTACACGATCTCATACGACATGCTCGGCGAAGCGGCGCGCACCGAGAAGGACGCCGAGCGCTATCACGCACGCTATGCGAGGGCGATCGAGGCTATCGGCAAGGCGGCCGGCGCGGCGGGGCCTGAAAACATCGAGACGCTCATGCGGCGTCCGAGTATCTCG
>JAEYYJ010000024.1 GCA_023430845.1 Pseudomonadota bacterium | reverse complement strand
TCCATTCGACGGCGTTCGGATTGATGCCGCCGACCGCATTATTGAGAACGATGCCGCCGAATATCTCGATGCCCGGCACGACCTTCATCACCAGCGCGGCGCGACTGGCGGTCTCACTGATGTGATTTTTGAGGAGCAAGCCGCGCATCCCGCGCGCCCTGGCGAGCTGTGCAACGTCGATGTCATCCATGTTGCGCCCGAACACGTCCGGATGCGAATGGACGTGCATGTCGATGACGCCTTTCGCCGGACTCACCTTGGGCGGCGGCGGTGGGAAAGCCGCCCCCTGGGCGCTGGCATCATTGAACATCAGGCAGCCGAATGCCGTTGCTGCCGCGGCGATTGCGACCTTTTTCATGTTTCACTCCCTGGGTTCTGCGCAGTACGCGACGCCCTGACCGATGATCGGCTGGCGCTCTTTTTCTGCACGTCCAGTCTAGATCAAACTGCTCGCGGCAATAAGGCGCGTTTGGCGGCAGCCGCCTCCTCACGCAATGCACAACGCCCAACTTATTGACGTGCACCTTGCGGTGCCGTAATTAGAGTTCCCTCAATGACACGGGAGTGGCTTGGACGGACCCACGTCAGCCAGCAATGACGTGCTCGAACTTCTCATCGTCCTGTCCCTTATTCTCCTCAACGGCGTTTTTGCGCTTTCCGAGTTGGCGGTCGTATCCGCGCGCATCCCACGCCTTCGCTCCTTAGCAACTGCATCGCAACCAGGCGCCGCCTCGGCACTCGCACTCGCGACCAATCCCGGTCGTTTTCTCTCCACCGTACAGATCGGCATCACGCTCATCGGCATCATCAGCGGTGCCTACTCCGGCGAAGCATTCGGCCAGGACGCGGCCGATGCGCTGAGAGGACTTGGCGTTCCGACGCGCGCTGCCGGGCCGCTCGGCTATGGCCTCGTCATCGTCAGCGTCACGTATCTCTCGGTGATCATTGGCGAGCTCGTTCCGAAGAACTTGGCGCTGCGCAATGCCGAACGCATTGCCTGCATGGTCGCGCCGTTCATGACGATGGTTGCCAAGATCGGCAAACCTGCCGTCTGGCTACTCGATGCCTCGACGCGTCTCGTCTTCCGACTCTTGGGCCAGAGCACGGAGAACGAGAACCGCGTGACGGACGAGGAAATTCGCGCGCTCATTCTCGAAGCGGAGACCGCGGGCGTGCTCGAGAGCGGCGAGCGCGAGCTGATCTCGGGCGTGATGCGGCTTGCAGATCGGGCGGTCGTCGGCCTGATGACACCGCGAACCGACGTCGATTGGATCGATATAACCGCACCCGAAGCAGAAATTCGACAACGACTGATCTCGACGCCGCACTCGCGCCTGCCGGTCGGCGACGGCTCGACGGATGCCCTGATCGGCGTCGTGCAAACACGCGAGTTGCTCGCCGCCATCCTTGCCGGCAAGACGTTCGAGGTGCGCAGCCACATCCGCAAGGCACCAATCGTGCCGGAGACCATGGATGCACTCGACGTGCTGTCGGTCCTGCGCGATGCGGAAGTGCCGATGGCTCTGATCCACGACGAATATGGACACTTCGAGGGCCTCGTCACGCCGGCGGATGTCCTTGAAGCCATCGCCGGCGTGTTCCGCTCCGACACCACCGCCGAGGAGGAGCCGCACGCAGTCGAGCGCGACGACGGCTCGTGGCTGCTCAACGGCGCCATGCCGGTCGATGAAATGGCGGACAAGATCGGCGTCCCTGTGCCGGAGCAGCGAAGCTATGCCACGGTCGCGGGGTTCGTGCTCGCCCACCTTCAGCACTTGCCCCAGGTCGGAGAGCAGGTTGATGCCGGAGGTTGGACCTTCGAGGTCATCGATCTCGACGGGCGGCGCATCGACAAGGTACTGGCAAGTCGCCGGCTCAAAGGCGGGCGCCGGCCACGCGGCTGAGGCCGCGCATGGCCATGCGGTCGCCCGCGTGTCGCCGCGTCCACACAGCAGAATAAGGTTCTTTTGAGTATAAGATGGTCATGATTCGAATCATCTGGCGTCGACACCGGCAGATCTGCGCGGAGATCCACCGTTCCTGTGTCTTTACAGACCTCTTCTCATAAAATGACGCAAATTCGGGCTCTCCAGACGTAATCGAACACTGGTTACCGTGGTTTGGTCAAAATCCGGTCCAGTCCGCGCCCCAAAGGGCAGCGATAAAAACCATGTTGCCTCTGGACCCGGTCTTTGCAACGTGGTCTCGTATATCTCAGCCCCCCAGCCCCACGGGGCCATGCGGCGAGACCGGGTCAAGCAGGCAAACGTTATGTGGCATAGCCATGCATGTCGGGTCGGCAAGAAGCCGGCCCGATTGTTTTTAGAGCGCCGATCTGCGCTTTCCCCCGTTTCTGATGATCCGACGCGGTCCTGCCCTGGGCATTGGCCAGGCAATCGGCTTTAATCCGTGCTGGCCAGCCTTGCCGCACGCACGGCAGATCGAATCGGGAAGCGAACGTGAACGACAAGCACGAAGCCACGGCCTCGGCGCCCGAAAGCGTGCAGCAAATTATTGCTGCGATCGAAGCCATCGACGGGAAGCTCTCCGAGCACCTTGCCGCGAACGGCGCGCCCGATAACGCCGCTTCCGTTGAAAAGGCCCGTGCCTTGCTGCGTGAGGCGATCGGCATTCTGACACCCGCTGTCCCCTCCGATGCTGGTGGGGAAGCCGGATCGGCGAAGAAGCGCGTCAAGATCAAGGCCGAGAGCGAGATCGCGAGCGCCAGCGAGAGTCCGCGTTCGACAGCAGCAAAAGGCGGGACATCGCGTGCCAAGCCCCCGCGCGGCAATCGAGCATCCGACGCCGCACAGACCGACCGCGAGCCGGCCAACGGCGAGAAGGCGTCGAACGGTTCCCTGCTTGCGCGCCTCGGCGCCGCTGCACAAACCAGTCCTCCACCATCGACGCCCGTCGAGCCCGCCGCCGAGAGTGCGCCGCCCGCCCAGCCAGAGAATGCCGTTGACGTTACGGCCCAGCGCCTTGCACAGCTCGAGGCGGAGATTGCCGATCTCACCGAGGCCGTGACGGCCACACCAGCGCGACCGGTGAGTCTTCCCGCGACCGCACGGCTCGCGGAGCCCGAGCAGAAGCGTGCAGCTGTGCCCGCCGCATCGGAAATGGTCACGAGCGCGTTGTCCGACCAGGACATACCCAGCGAAGACGATGAGATTGCGGAGATCACGATCATCGGTGCCGACGGTGCCCCGTCGGCACCTGCGAACCGGGCCGAGCGGCACGCGCCGCGCATATTCCGCGAAGGACCTTCCATGGCTGAGGAAGAGGCCGAGGTCGAAATCCGTGGGACGAGCGCAAACCGCCCCGCTCGGCGCAGCTCCGACAGCGCGTCCAGCGCCCACAAATCTCCTGCGGGCGAAAAGAGCGAGGCGCGCGGTAAATGGCGCTTGTTCCGCGGCTCGCGGTAGCCAATTCACAGTAATCCCCTCTCGAAGCTCGCAACCGCGGGCAGGGCCTTAGACGTTGTGACAATGGCAGTCGCGACGTATTGTGAATGGCTCTCAGGCCCGCTCCGCGGACCGAACCGGATGGGAGGCAGGCCGTGCAGCCCAAGCCAGAAGACTATGACTACGACCTCGATCGCGTGCTCGGTGCGATCGTCGGCGTGCGCACGACCATTCCGTCAGATGCCTTCACGGCAGAGACGCTCGGCACGGAGCGCGCGGGCCACGGCGTGATCATCCGCAATGATGGCCTCGTTCTGACGATCGGGTATTTGGTAACCGAAGCCGAAACCGTTTGGCTGACGCTCGCGGGCGGCCGCGTGGTGCAGGGGCACGTGCTCGGTTATGACCAGGAAACCGGCTTCGGTCTCGTCCAGGCGCTCGCGCGCATCGACGTGCCGGCGATGACGCTCGGCGTTTCGGCGAAGACCAAGGTCGGCGATCATGTGGTCGTCGCCGGTGCCGGCGGCCGGCAGAATGCAATCGCGGCGCGCATCATCTCCAAGCAGGAATTCGCGGGCTATTGGGAATATCTGCTCGACGAGGCCATTTTCACCGCGCCCTCGCATCCGCACTGGGGTGGCACCGGGCTTATCGGCCCGTCGGGCGAATTGCTCGGCATCGGCTCCCTGCAGGTGCAGCAAGGCGGCGGCGAGAACAGCAAGGAGTCGGCCGTTGACATCAATATGATCGTACCCATCGATCTGCTGAAACCCATTCTCGACGACCTCACCACCATCGGCCGGCCGAGCAGGTCGCCGCGTCCGTGGCTCGGCATCTTCGCGGCCGAGGTCGGCGACCGCATCGTGATCGCCGGCATGTCGCGTAAGGGCCCCGCCAGCAAGTCGAGCCTGCGCGTCGGCGACATCGTCATGTCCGTCGCCGGCCAGGATGTGCGTGGCTTGCCGACCTTCTTCCGCAATGTGTGGTCGCTCGGCCCGGCGGGCGCGCCGGTGCCGCTGACGATCAATCGCAACGGCAAAACCATGGACGTCACGGTCCAGTCGGGTGACCGGCGCACGTTCCTCCGCGGGCCGGTATTGCATTGATTTAGGACGGCCTACCGGCCGGCGCGCGGTCGCGCGCTCATGCTCTCGGCGCGGCCTACTGGCCGGCGCGCGGTCGCGCGCTCATGAAGTTGTGCCACCGCGCAAGCAGCACCCCAAGTCATAAAAAGAAGGGGGGTCGGGGCCGGTCGCGCCAGAGCCGCGCGACTATCAAGCAGCCCCCTCGCGCCAAGGACGCGAATGACGGGGCGACTACCTCTCCCGGTCCGGCGCTACCGTATCACCGGGACCGAGCGCGCGCTGCATGATCACGCTGTCGAGCCAGCGGCCGTGCTTGTATCCGACTGAATGGATAACCCCGCAGTACGTGAAGCCGAGCGCGCGGTGCAGACCGATCGAACCTGCATTGCCGCTATCACCGATGACCGCGATCATCTGGCGAAAGCCGCGCTCGGACATGATCTCGATGATCTCTTTCAGCAGCGCGCGGCCGACGCCGAGGCGGTGCGCATCGGGTGACACGTAGACCGAGTTCTCGGCGCTGTTCCAATAGGCGGGCCGTGTCCGATAGAGGCCCGCATAGGCATACCCCAGCACCTTCCCGTCCACCTCGGCGACGACATAGGGAAAGCCGCCGTCCACGACGGCGCGCATACGCTTCGTCATCTCGGCTTCGTCCGGCGGATCGACCTCGAAGCTCGCGAAGCCGTGCAAGACAGCATGCGCATAGATGGCAGTGACAGCAGGAATGTCCGTTTCGCGGACAGGGCGCACGTTCGGGGAGGGCATCGGGCACCTGCGATATTCCGAGCACTGCTCGAGCTGCAGCGCTTTCAGAATCGCGTAGCGCGGCGCAGGAGCGGACGCAAGTGAGTGTCGTGCCCGTTTCTTGAGCACGCGACGCTAGCCACAAACGACGTTTCCTACAAACGACAAGGGCCCCGTCTCGCGACGAGGCCCTTGCTCAGCCTACCCGGCCAGCCGAGTAATCCCAGCCAACCGAATTACGTCATTCTCTGCTGCCGAAGAGCGCCAGCATACCCTGGAACATGTTGATGAAATCCAGGTACAGGTTCAGCGCGCCCATCACGGCACCCTTGGCCAGCATCTCACCGTCGCCGGCGATCATGTAGTAGTTGTCCTTGATCTGCTGCGTGTCATAGGCGGTGAGGCCCGCGAACACGAGGACGCAGATCGCGGAGATCGCGAACGCCAGCGGGGCCGAGCCCAGCCAGATGTTGACGAGCGA
>JAEYYJ010000380.1 GCA_023430845.1 Pseudomonadota bacterium | reverse complement strand
ACTTAAACGAGTGACCCTGACCTGCGCTGAAGAAGCCACGCACAGCAGCGCGCGTGCAGCGGAGCTGGAATCGCTCCGATGACATTCATCATTTATGTGGAGCGTGAAGCGGCGGCTATACGCCGCCGCGCTGGCGGTGGTCGCACAGCGGAATGCCGCGCACCTTCGCCTTATCGGCGAGATTGTCGGTCACGCCGGAGCCTGGGAACACGACGGCTCCAATCGGCATGGCATCGAGAAGCACGTCATTGCGCTTGAAGGGCGCAGCCTTCGCATGACGAGCCCAATCGGGCTTGAAGACGATCTGCGTGATCTTGCGCGCATCGGCCCAGCAGGCGGCGATCTTCTCAGCACCTCGCGGCGCACCGCCGTGCAGCAGCACCATGTCAGGGTGCTTGGCGTGGACCTTGTCGAGGATGGTCCAGATGCCGTGATGATCATTGCAGTCGACGCCGCCGGCGAAGGCAATCCTGGTGCCCTTCGGGAGCAACGTCTCGGCGTCCGCACGGCGACGCGCATTGATGAACTCCCGACTGTCGATCATCGCGGCGGTCATCGTTGTCCGATTGACCATCGATCCGGCGCGGGGACGCCAGATTGAACCCGTATGGATGCCGAACAGCTCGGCCGCGCCATCGCGGATGAATTCGAAGCTGTTGCGACGCTCGATCAGCGTCACACCTTCCCGGATGAAGCGTTCGAGCTCGACGGAGCGGACTTCCGATCCGTCCTGCTCGCGCTGGCTTGTCCGCTGGGCGATCTCGTTCCTATCCAGCTCCTGTTCGATGCGGTCGATGCGGCGGTGGAAGATACTGACAACGGACCACAGCAGGACCTCGAGATCGGGCTCGAGGCGGGTATGCGACAAGGTCGCGACGAGCGCGTCGAAGATGTCAGCGAGAGCACCCTGGAGTTTGGCCGGTTCGGGGAGTGGACGCGGATCGGCTTCATCGTCGAAGGGGTGATGCGCGCAGAGTGCCAACTCATCGAGCAGCTGGACCGTCGGTGACGCCGTGCGGTCAGGGAGATGATCGAAGGTCATGGAACAGGTCTCCTCAGCGAGGCCGCGCCCATCGCGGCCTTCCGGCGACGGATCAGCCGGGACCGGTCGCGGCCAGCACCCAAAGGCGGAGCCTGCAGGGCCGCAGCGCAGCGGAGGACGGCAAGCGCGGCAGCAAGCCGCGCGGCGCCGTTGCGGCCGCGGCTGGTTCTGGCCCGATCGCCCCTCAGGAAGGCCGGGCGCGGCTGGTGTGCTGAAGGCCGGTCCGTGCCGCCCGACCACGGACGGTGCGCATCACAACAAGCCGGATGGCGCTGCGAGATGAAAACGCTCGACGTCGGCCGGATGAACTTGCGGACGGACGATCCCGCGCAGCTCATCGAGACCGAAGGCGACGAGATCCTCGTTGAAGTCGCCGAGGCGTGGCGACAGCATGATCGCTTCAATCCCGGCAGCCGCGGCGCGTTCGGCTAGAGTCGCTACGGCGCCATCCCCGGCGGGATCAATGTCGCGGGCGATATAGAGCCGTCGCAGCGTATCCGGAAACAGGATGGCCGACAGATGCGCGGCCGACAGCGCCGCCATCATCGGCATCCCCGACAGCACCAAGCGCAGGGACAGCATCGTCTCGATACCCTCTCCGGCCGCCATCACCTCAGCCGAGGAGCCGAACCGAACGGCATGTCCGAGGAGCGCGCCCATGGCTTTGCGCGGCGCCTCGATCGACGCCTTGCCGGTACCGGATGGATCGAGCCATGTGCGGTGTGCGCCGGTGATCGCGCCGCCAAGATCGGTGACGGCCGCAATCATCGCCGGCCAGTTCTGGCGTGGGGCCTCGTTATCGGCACGGTAGTAGCAGCGCGGGTGAAAGCGCAGCGCTCCGACATCGTGCAGTCGGTCTATGCAGCGATGGCGAAGATAGGTTTCCACCAATGTGCCGAGGATCGACTGCGACGCGGCGATGAGACGCCGTGCAGCCTCGGGTGAGCCTGTCAGGGCCGGTACCGTGCGGGACCTGTGCGGCGGCTCGGGCTCCGGACGCGGCAGACTAAGAAAGCGGCGCGCCTCGTCGGCAACGTCGCGGAAGTCGATGAGCCCCAAGCTTTCGCGGATCACGTCGAGCAGATCGCCGTGCTCCCCAGTTGCCGAGTCGGTCCACTTACCGCCCGCGCCCTTGCCGCTTTCCGGGCCGAACAGGCGGACATACATCGAGCGCCCTGGTGTATTGCGCACGTCGCCGACGATCCAATAGCGCCCCACGCGCCGACCATTGGAGAGGTACTGACGACACACCGCCTCGGCTTCGCGCGCGAGACGGTGTGCCAGATTGCCCGCGGATGATCTCATGATCACCTCGATATAGGTGTCACAAGCGCCAATACGAGACGATCTCCTGCGCCTCGCGATGATATTCGAGCATCTGCCGATAGAAGCGATGCCGCACTTCGCGCTTGGCCGGATCGTGGCGTGCTTCCTCTGTCAGCTTTTTAGCCGCCGCGCGGACGACGGCACGCCAACTGTCGTGCACTGTGATGTCGAGGCGTAGGAAGGTGCCGTAGGTCATGAAAGTCTCCGAAAGGAAAATGCCCGACACGAGGTCGGGCAGAGGTGGAGCGGGATGTGAGCGGAATTATTCCGCCGCCATTACATGCGGCGCGTGATCGACATCCTTGGCTGTGGCGCTGCCCATGCCGAGCGTGCGCAGAGGCTCGGGGATCCAGCCGGTGCCGTCGAGCAGCCGCTCGGCCTCCTTGGCCATCTCCGCCTTCTTGAGATGAGCCATGCGCTCGACGGCCTTCTCGCCTTTGGCCTCGCGCACGGCGTCGAGAATGCGCGCCTTGGTCACGCGGCCGAGGAACGCGTCGACGGTCGACGTCCAGCCGGCCGCCGCCATGTCGAGCGTAACTGCGGACGCGAGACGGTCGGCATGACGCAGCGCCTTTGGCCGCCGGTCGTAGGGCTGGTGCACGGCATTGATCGTAAGCCCGACGCAATGGGCAAAGAGCGCCTGCCGGCTGTCGCTGTCGAGCTCGGCCAGCATGTCCCATAGATCACCGGTGTCCTCAGGCATCTGCTCGTCCCAGGCCTTGTGCCGCGCGTCGATCGCCTTGGCCGCTGGCGTGTCGGCGAGCCCGGACGTGTGGCCGAACAAGACGCTCTTCGCTTCGATCTCTAGGCACGAGTCGAAGCCGTAGTGATAGAAGAGCTTTAGGCACAGAGCGTGCAATGCGGCGCGTAGCGCGACGTCGGGCTCATTCGCGACGGCTTCCCGCAGGGCCAGTGTGCGATGCGCCGTCAGCTCGGTCATCAGTCGATCCGACAAGGGGCGATTGCCGTCTTCCTCCTCGGTCTCATCGACGGGTTCGCCCTTATCGGCGTCGAAATTCTCCCCGGATGAGGTCATCCGCCGGCGATCGGCTTCATCGCCGTCGGCTTCTTCGTCGTCCTCGACCGGCGGCTCGTCCTCGGGCCGCACATAGCCGCGCTCGACGCGCAGCGCGCCCGTACTATCGATGCTGACGAAGGCACCGGCCCGCGCGAGGTCGTCCGGCTCGTAGAGGACGGGGCGGTCATCGAGTGCCTCGAGCGCCGTCTCGATTTCGCCGAGACGCCCGTCGATTTCCTCCGGCATCTCAGGAGCCTCGGCGCATTCGGCTTCGAGTTGATCGAGCTCGGCCTGGAGCGCATCGCGGGTGGCGGCCTCCTCGTCATTCAGCGGTATCTCGCGACCGCTGAGATGGCGCAGGCCATGGCCGAAGCCGTAAGGGAGCTCGGTCACGACCTCGATCCACTTCCAGCCCTCGGCACGGACAGTGTCGGCCTCCCGCTCCAACTTCTCCGCGACGAGCTTCTCGAGCAGGGGCGGTTCCTGCAGCCAGCCGCCGTCATCGGGCTCGAAAAGATCGCGCAGGATCGTGCCGCCGGCCTTCTCATAGGCGTCCGCACCGACGAATTGGGCGCGCTTGTCGGAGGCGCGCACGGCGCCCTCAGTCAGCAGACGGCGAATATGGAAGGGCTCCTTGTTGTAGGAGTGCTGCAGGGCTTCCCAAGCCTGCTCTTGCCGCTCATGGTCGGGATTGACAGTGAAACCCATGAGCTGGTCGAGCGTCATGCCGTCCTCGGCATAGACGTCGAGCAGCTTCGGCGAGACGCTGGCGAGCCGCAGCCGCTGGCGTACGACATTGACCGAGACGAAAAAGGCGGCAGCGATCTCCTCTTCGGGCTGGCCCTTCTCGCGCAGGGCCATGAACGCGCGGAACTGATCGAGGGGATGGAGCGGCGCGCGCTGGACGTTCTCGGCGAGCGAATCCTCCTCCGCGGAGACAACTGCATTGGCCGCCTGGACGATGCAGGGAATGGGCGCCGTCTTCGGAAGGCGCTTCTGCTTGACGAGCAGCTGAAGGGCGCGATAGCGGCGACCGCCGGCCGGGATCTCGTACATCCCGGTCTCGTTGCCGTCGCCATCGAGCACGGGACGGACGGTAAGGCTCTGTAGGAGCGTGCGCCGCGCGATGTCCTCGGCCAGTTCCTCGATGGCGACACCGGCCTTGATGCGACGGACATTGGACTGGCTTAGTACAAGGTTATTGAAGGATGATCACACTTCCTGGGACAACTGGTGCATTAGTGCCTGCCATAACAAGACCAACCAGCCTGCGACTTGTGGAGCCGCAGGCCGTTTGTTCGATGTGCATTAGTC
>JAEYYJ010000374.1 GCA_023430845.1 Pseudomonadota bacterium | reverse complement strand
CCTGGGATGCAAATTTGGATGTGCGGCAGGAGAATCTCGAAGATCAGCCCGTCCTGGCAGGTGCCGTGCGCGCCGCATCTGGGTTTACTAGAGATCGAATGTCTTCGATGAGCTGATCGCGCTCGCGTTGCTCCCAATCGTAGAAACCGAAGGATTCGATGAGCTTCAGTCCCTCCAGCGCGAGAAACGCCACCTTGGCTTGACGGGGGTGGACCGAGGTTCTTTCGACACCGTCAAAGAAGGCTCCGAAATTCTCTCGAATCGACACGCGCAGATCATCATGCTGATTGAGCGCAATCGCGAGGTCGAGTGCAACATTGCGATTGAGGTCGCTGCTATCCTTTTCGACGGCCGTGATCAGACCGAGAATAGCGGCATCGGGCTTGTCGCCTTCGCGGTCGATGAACGAACGTAGCCGATCCACTTCGGTTGCCATGCGATGCTCGATCACGGCCTTTATGAGGGCCTGTTTCGTCTTGTAATCATAGAGGACGCTGGCCTTGCTGATGCCAGCCTCTGCCGCGACTGCATCGAGCGTCAGGCGGGTGGCGCCATCCCGAGCGACCACGCGCTCTGCAGCGTCGAGAACAGCCGTCCGGTCGATCGTACGCGTACGTGCCATTGAACGGCCCTCATTTATATCCGTCCGGACGGTTATTATTGAGTGGGTATGGCGCGGTCAATTCACGTTAAGATGATCATGGGGGGCAGATACGGGAAAACGGGAGCATCGCCGGGCGGTAAGGTGTTTTAATATCAGAGCGCTAAGCCGCGCTCTACCGGCGAAGGCTCACTGTCGCACGGGTAAAGTCCTCGACATAGTCGAGGAGCTTGTCGCTGGCGGCCATCGCGCGGATGCTCTGCCCCCTGGCGATAGCTCGCGCCTCCTCGGCATGGAGACGCGCGCACTTCGGCAAGTCGGCAGCCTCCTTGTAGTGCAGATACCAGAACCGCCGGGAATGACCATTGAGGAAGCGCATCGAGCGGGAGGCGTAGTCGTTGTGTGCGGCCTGCGTCAGCAGCGTGTTCATCTCCCGATCGAGCCGCATGAAGGCGATATCATCGTTCGCGAGGGCGGCGTCGCCCATGCCGTCCGCGATCGCGAGGAAGCGTTCTCTCTCGGCGGCGGTCGCGCGTTCGGCACTGGTGCGCGCCAGCAGCCGCTCCAGTTCACGTCGCACCTCGAGTACGAGTAGCTGACGACGCGGATCCGTATCCGTGACGATGATCGCCTTGCGCGGCAGCACGAGCACGAGCCCCTCATGCGCGAGACGCTGCAGCGCTTCGCGAATAGGCGTGCGGCCGATGCCGAGTTCAGTCGCGAGCGTCTGCTCCGATAGCACCGCGCCCGGTGCCAGCCGCAAGGTGACGATCATCTCCTCGAGCCGGTTGTAAGCCTGCTCGGTCAGCGTTTCGGGTTTGATCGCGGTTGCTCGATCGTCCACCGGGACCTCAACGCCGCTCCTTGGGGGGCATGTCGCTTTTCTTCACGCCCGCCTCGGGGAAGATCCACATAGCCACGACCGCGAATACGGCAAAGCCGATGACGAACCATGCGGGGACGGCTTGCGCGACCGTCGCCTCCCAATAGGCGAAGATCAGCGCGGCGATCAACGTCACCACGGAAACGATGGCTTTGACGTCGTTCGGCATGACCGGCTCAATAGTTGCCCATCGTGGCCGCCGCCGCTTCATCCGGCCGCTTAGGCGTACCTCTCAGATCCTTCTTCAGATGCGTCGTATCATAGCCGTTGAAGACGTGCCCGACGAGGCCGCGCTTCAAGTCCGACGTACCGAAGAACCAGTCCGCGATCGGGAAGGTAAGGTTCATGTTCACCTCCATCATCAGCCGCGCGTTGTGGTGTGCGGTGTGATGGCGGCGCAGCGTATTGACGAACGGGCAGTTGCGCACGAACCAGTTCTCGTCGACGTGGCAGCAGAAGTGCATGAACTCGTAGATGAGGTACATGCCCGTCGTCGTGCACATGAAGAGCCAGCCGACGTTCGGCGAGAACAGATGCCCGAGGATCATCGCTCCTGGGATCGACATCAGGATGAAGACGACGAGCGCGTAGGGCGGAAAGACGGTCACGCGCCAATCCTTGTGGTCGCGGAAGCGCATCTCCTCGTCGGTGAAGAACTGATGATGGTTGAGCGTGTGGCGCTCATAGACCGCGCGCAGGCCCTTGATGGGAATCGGCCGGTGCATGACGTACTTGTGCACGAACCACTCGAAGATGTTCGTGAAGAGGAACGTCACAGGGATGGCGAGGAGTTCGAGCCAGGTCGGCGCGTGAATGTGCTGGAGATAGATGTAGAAGGCCGCGGCGCCCATGGCATAGATGATCACGATGTGCAGATAGCCATCGTAGAAGCCCATGATCCGGTTGCGGTACTGCGCCCGGAATTGCTTCTGGCGTTCCGTGATCATGTTCGTTCCCTCACGCGTCTCGCCGCTGCCGGCTTCTAATATATCACCCGTGTATCATATGAGGCCGTGAGGTCAAGGCCGCCGGTTTCCGCAGTTGTTGCCGACGCGCCAAATACGGGTATGCGGACGATATTGGAATTGGCTACGATGCCGGGATTGTACATGTATTGTGGTTCAGTGGACGGCGCTTGAATGCGGCGTTCGGAACAAGCGTGAATGCAGGCACATGCGCGAGGAAACGGCGCTCGAACTGGCGGTTGGCCTCCTGCAGCTCCCTTCGCGCGTGCGGGCTCTGCGTGACGCGCCACTCCCCCGGGACGTGGACGCTCTGCTGAATATCGTCACGGATGAGGGGCGCGCGCTCTCCGATGCAGTTCGTAAGACCGGCCTGACGGAGAGAACCGTCAGCGACGCAGCCAGCTTCTACATCGAGCAGGTCCTTTTGCATCCTGGTGCGGATAGCTATCGGGCCTTGGGCGCCAGCGCCGATGCCACGAATGACCAGCTCCGCAAGAACATGGCGCTGTTGCTTCGCTGGCTGCATCCGGACCGCGAGGCCAATAGTGAGCGCGCCATCTACGCGGTCCGAATTACGGAGGCATGGAACAATATCAAGACCGCGGAACGCCGTTCTGCCTACGATGCGGCGCGCAGCGGTGTGACGAGTACGGGGATCACGCCTCGTGGGGCTAATCACGCTTCGAGCGCCACGGCCTCCAGTCCTGGCAAGGATCGTGCGGCCGTGTGGCCGGCGAGGCCGAAAGCAACCTTACCCAAAATGCGCACCCGTACTGGCAGCCGAAGGACAAGGCGGCGCGGACCGCTGTGGCGCATCCTTGAGCTTCTGCTCGCGAAGGTGCGGCGGAAGGGCCG
>JAEYYJ010000148.1 GCA_023430845.1 Pseudomonadota bacterium | reverse complement strand
CGCCGAGCTTATCCTGCGTCTTCGTCTCGAAGTCGCTCGCGTCGTGGCGCTCGTGCAGTTGGCTCGCCGGATCGCCCTGCACGCGATTGACCATGCGGCCACGCTTCACGGCAGGACGCTTCGCGATCTCGTCCGTCCAGCGGTTGACATGCTTGTAGCTGGCGCCATCGAGGAACGTGCCGGAATCACCGTAGAGCAGACCTTTGGCGAGCGCGCCGTACCAGGGCCAGATGGCCATGTCGGCGATAGAATACTCGTCGCCTGCCATGTAGGCGTTGTCGGCGAGATGGCGATCCATCACGTCGAGCTGACGCTTCACTTCCATGGCAAAGCGGTTGATCGGGTACTCCCACTTGGCGGGTGCGTAGGCGTAGAAGTGCCCGAAGCCGCCGCCGAGATAAGGCGCGCTGCCCATCTGCCAGAAGAGCCAGTTCAAAGCCTCGGTGCGCTTATCGGGATCCTTGGGCAGGAAGGCGCCGAACTTCTCCGCTAGATAGAGCAGGATCGAACCAGATTCGAACACGCGCCGCGGCTTCTTCGGGTTCGAGCGGTCGAGCAGTGCAGGGATCTTGGAGTTCGGATTGACGTCGACGAATCCCGATCCGAACTGGTCGCCGTCACCAATGCGAATGAGCCAGGCATCGTACTCGGCGCCTTTGTGTCCGGATGCGAGAAGCTCCTCGAACATGATGGTGACTTTGACGCCATTGGGCGTCGCCAGCGAATAGAGCTGGAAGGGATGCTTGCCGACGGGAAGTTCCTTCTCATGTGTCGGTCCGGCGATCGGGCGATTGATATTCGCGAAGCGTCCGCCGTTTTCCTTTTCCCAGGTCCAGACCTTGGGGGGCGTGTATTCGGCGCCGTTGCTCATGTGCGATCTCCATACTTTCTGACGATGAGAGTGGGCTGCCGATCAGCAACCACCGTCTCTATGACGACCATTCTTCCAGGGATCGCGCCGGGCATCCAGCCTCGCTGCTGCAGGGCTGTTGGCCGCTGAAATCGCGTGAGATCACGAGATATTGAGGTAGTTGAGCTTCGCGCCAGGGCCATCCCAGGGGAGGCTGACCAGCCTTCCGGTCATCGACAGGGTGATGTACGCGGTGCGCAAGTCCGTGCCGCCGAAACAGATGTTCGTGACGTAGGTGTCGCCGGGGATCGGCAGGTGCCGGACGCGCGTGCCGTCCGGCGAGATGACCGTGATGCCTGGGTTGAAGAGCGTCGCGACGCAGATATTGCCGGCGCCGTCGACGGCCATGGAATCGAACAGGTTGAAGCCGCCGACACCGGCGAGCAGACGACCGCCGTTCGGTGTCGGCCATGGCGCCTTGGCGACTTCTCCTGGCGCGGTGATGTCGTAGGCCCACACGCGGCCGGTCCAGGTCTCGGCGACATAGAGCGTGCGACCATCCGGAGAGAGCCCGCAGCCGTTCGGCGTCATGAGCGGGAAGGCGACTTCCTTGATGAGGCTGCCATCGGCCTTGGCATAGTAGACGCAGCCGCGATCCTGCTCACGGTCGCGCACCTTGCCGAGGTCGGTGAAATAGAAGCCGCCGTGGGCGTCGAAGACGAGATCGTTCGGGCCATTCAGCTTGTGATTGGGGCCGTGCGTGTAGAGGACGTCGACACGGCCCGTTGCGAGATCGACGCGCTCGATGCGTCCGCCTTTGTAGTCCTCGGCCTGCATGTGCGGGCGTAGCGTGCCTTCACCGCGCACCCACGCGAAGCCGCCGTTGTTGCAGATGTAGCAGGCGCCGTCCGGGCCGATAGCCGCGCCATTGGGACCGCCGCCTGTCTCGGCGACGACCTCCGTGCGCCCGTCCGGATGCACGCGCGTCAGTGTCCCGCGCTCGATCTCGACGAGCAGGATGGTGCCATCCGGCATGGCAATAGGGCCCTCGGGAAAGCGCAAGCCGGCGGCGACTTCGGTGATTTTGGTCATGGGGCACCACAGCGAAGGGAGGCGGGCGTACAGGCTGGCACGCGTAGGCTTGAGTAGCAAGAAGGCCGAGGCATATTCCGTCCGGAAGTCTG
The DNA here is from genome assembly GCA_023430845.1 of Pseudomonadota bacterium. GTDB lineage: Bacteria > Pseudomonadota > Alphaproteobacteria > Rhizobiales > Hyphomicrobiaceae. The sequence continues at coordinate 2,012 of JAEYYJ010000148.1, read as the reverse complement.
ATAGGGTTCGGCAGTGCTCGCTTCTGTTGTCTTGCGGAGAGGAAAATGCCGATGACCGATGACGATGCTTGCCTGCGCGCGGCCTACCTCGACCTGATGCGCGACAGCCTCATCGGACGGCTCAATCGCGATCCGCCGCTGCCATCGTCAAAGGTCGACGCCTACTACGACGAGTATCGGGAGCAGGGCTGGGACTGGCCCTCGGCGGCGCCGTCGATGATTGGCTTCAAGCGCATGGAGAATGTGCGCAGCGAATGCGAGCGCGTCATTCGGGCCGCGATCCCGGGCGATTTCATGGAGACGGGTGTCTGGCGTGGGGGTGCCGTCATGATGATGCGCGCGGTGCTGAAGGCATATGGTATCGGGGACCGTCGCGTGTTTGCCGCGGATAGCTTCGCCGGCCTGCCGCCGCCGACTGAGGGCGTTGCGCCCGATGCGGGCGCCGAGTTTCACAAGTGGACGGATTTCGCTGTGTCGCTCGACGAGGTGAAGGCGAACTTCGCGCGCTATGGCCTGCTCGATGATCAGGTCGTGTTTCTCGAAGGGCTCTTCAAGGACACTTTGCCGAGTGCGCCGGTCTCGCAGCTCGCCGTGTTGCGCCTCGATGGCGATATGTACGAGAGCACGCGCGATGGCATCGTAAACCTCTACCCGAAACTATCACCGGGCGGCACGCTGATCGCGGATGACTATCATCTGTTCGAGGCGCACCGCACGGCCATCGACGAGTATCGTGCTGCGCACGGCATCACCGATCCGATCGAGCGCATCGACGAGTGGGGTGTGTATTGGATCAAGTCATAAAGGCGGGTGGGTCCGGGAGGGTGTTCCCTCCCGGCAGCGCGCGAGACTGGTCTCGCTCGCGCCGGAGGCGCGAACAGGAGGTGCGCTAGAACCCGCTCCACAGCGAGTAATTGCCGAGTGCGGCGTGGCCGTTGAAGGCGATCGACTGCGTCGGTGCAAGCTCGGTAAGCTGAATCTGCAGGATCTGGACGCCATAGCCGTTCAGGTTTGCGCCGACGACATCCTTGAGCTTGTTGTTGAATGCCCAGCGGTCCGCCTGGATTTCCTCGAGCGTATGCTTGCTGACTTCATTGAGGATGGCGCCTTGTGAGCGCTCGATGACGTCCGAGGCGAGGTCTGCGATGTGCGCGAGAGCCGCGACGATATCATCGACATAATAGGTCACGAGCGCGCCGACGATGATCGTTTGCTGATCGCGGCTCATGATGACCTTGGACTGGATCTTCTGTGTCTGACGCACGGTCATCATCAGCTTGTACGTGGTCGCGACCGGCCAATACCAATGCAGGCCCGGCTCCCATTTCTTGATGCGGTGTCCGTGGACGAACGCGACGCCGGCATGGGTCGCCGGCACGATCACCAGCCACGGCAAGAGCCGCAGCAGCGTCTGAAAGATTTCGCCGATCCAGCCGAATGCCTTATCCACCCGTCGTCTCCCTCAGCCCGTCACCGCGTTTCTCAGTCGATTATGGTGGAGGATGCGCGGTTGGTCACTACAGCCATGCCATAACCATCGATTTGAACCGTCCCGTCGAAGTTTGCGCGCACGACACGCCCGCCGGTGCCCGTATCCAGGCGCAGGATCTCATTGCAAGACGCAAGCTCGTCGTCCCACGCCGTCGCGCGGAGTATCACGGGCTGTCGTGACGTGTTGACGAAGACCGCGCTGAGCCGTCCGTCCTCGTGCGAGGCCACGATGGCGTCGATCTCCGGATAGTCGAGCCGCGCTGGCGGGAAGCGGACCATGTCGCCGTACTGCACATGCTGGACGAAGATCTGCTTGGCGAGCGCGGGCGCCATCGGCTCGCCTTGCATGGAGAGAAGGCCGTAGGCGTCGGTGCCGTGCGCTGTCGCGGTCCACCGCATCTCGGCGTCGGCACCACCTCGAATGAGATGGATCAGCGCCGAGATGTAGAAGGCAGCGCCGAAGACGTTCTGGTTCAGGCCGAGCGTGTAGTAGTTCTCGTGATGCGAGATCGTGTTGAGCT
>JAEYYJ010000147.1 GCA_023430845.1 Pseudomonadota bacterium | reverse complement strand
GTTCGACGGATCGCTGACATCGATGCCATCGACCAACACCTTGACGTAGCCGCCCGTCGCGCCGCGCAGGCTGATCGTGGCCGTACCACCCGGGCCGCCGGCCTGCGAGAAATGCACGCCCGGCAGCGTCTCGAGGTAGTCCTTGACGTACGTCTGCGCGCGCGCCTCGATTTCCTCTTGCGTGATCACCTCGACAGACGAGCCGACCTTCGCCGCCTCTGTGGGCGTCCGGTTGGCCGAATAGATTACGATCCCTTCGAGCGGCGTGACATCCTGGGCGAGTGCCGGCGTCCCGATGGCGGGCAACACCATACATGCCGCTAACGCAACACGTGACACACTGCTCCTACCGAAACCGGCGCGGATACCAGCCAAAATAGTCATACGACCCCGTCGTGATGATGGACGGAAGCCACGGCGAACCTGCCCGAAATCCTGCGCACGGCCTCAACCCGCCAGAGAACGTGCTGCCTGCACGCCTTGCTGATGGGCTCGCGCCTGCGAGCAGAGATCTCAATGTGTCAGAGTGTGATCAAGACCCCGGGCATTGCTGACGTCGCTCCCAATCGGTTGCACATCAGTCGCCACTACGGGAATCCGTTCCACCAAGCGGCCCGCATGGGGGATGGGCGACTTGTGCCGGCTGTCTCCTGGCTTGCGGCTCAAGCGTTCTCTCCAGCCTTCCCGATCGTCGTTACCGACGATCAGTGACATCTTTGGAGGAAACTCGCCGCCTACAGTTGCGGGCGCAGCCACGGAATTGGCACGTCAGCTCTTACACGAGCTACTGCACCTCACCGTGTTCCCGGCACCACTACATCGCTGCATGTGGCGCCACCGACACATCCGCTAATCGGCCTTAATATGGTCACTGTGTCAACGGGAAAGACGTGGCCGCTGTCGCGACGGCGGCGTTTGGTACAATTCTACAACAGACGGAATTCGCGACCGCCCGCCAGCGTCGCGATCCAGATCGTCGGATCGCGATCTGGATGGGTTTTCCGGCAAGCGACTGTCATAAGCCAAGCTCTTTACCGCGCGGGATTTGATCCAGAGAGATGAGTAGCAGCCTGCAAATGCTCCCTAACGATTGCACGACGACATCCAACAACGAAGCGGCGCGAGTTGCCTCCACGCGTTTCGCATCACCTGTCAGCCGCCTCTTTTGATCGCATCATTCGATGAGCCGCAGCAGATGCTGAGCTGGTCCGTGACGCGACCCGGTCACGTCACGTCGCGCCATGTGGCGTGGCATTGCCGCCGCGCCGGACATCATTCTCGGATCATGGTGCGGCAAGAAATTCCGCCCCGAGCAGCTCCGCGCACGGCCGGGTTTCGATACCATTCCGGCCGTGCGCGCCAACGCCCTCTTTGAAATCAAATCACCTATCATTCTTCAGCCCGGCCCGGCCGCCCTTACGGATGGCCTCGACGCGGTCGCCGCGCATGTCCGCAACTGAGCCGCCACATCGACCTAGCCTGGGCGCTTATTCGGCGGCAACCAGCATTGGCGCCTTCCTGCGCGCCTGCTCGGCGATACTTTCCGCCCGCTCGGCTTCCTCGATCTCCGCTTCTGTAATGGCTTTTGCGAGCGCTGCATGTAGCGCCTTTGCCGCATCGAGTGTCAGCTCGACGGCGGCACGCGATCCCGGCGGCAGATCGGTATTGATGAAGTCGAGCGTGATCACATCGGCAAGCAGCGCGTGGCGTGCGTGATCATACGCGACGACGGAGTGGGTCACCGGAAACCACGCGCCATCAGCCTTGGCCATGCCTTCGGCAGGGGCGATTTCCACGATCGATGTGCACATGGCTTGCTACCTCGCGAGATGCGTGTCGAAGAACGCGAAGACCTTCTTCCAGCCATCGAGCGCCTGATCCACCCGATAGAGCGGCCGATGGTAGTAGAAGAAGCCGTGCCCCGCGCCGTCGTAGCGATGAAACTCATAATCCTTGCCGTGCTTCTTGAGCTCGGCTTCATGCTGATCCACCTGCTCGGAGCTCGGTGCGCGATCCTCGTTACCGAAGAGCCCGAGCAGCGGGCATGAGAGATCCTTGGTGAGATCGATCGGCGCGACTGGTGTCTTTTCGTTAAGATCCTCCTTGGGCATGACCACGCGGCCACCCCAAAGATCGACGCACGCATCGACGTCGTTTTTCTGGCATGCATAGATGAAAGCGTGCCGGCCACCCGAGCACGAGCCGAAGATGCCGACCTTGCCGTTGTGGCCGGCCTGCGCGCGCATCCACTTCACCGCCGCTTCCGTGTCGGCGACGACCTGCGCATCCGGCACGCCGCCTTCGGCACGCACTTTGGCCGCTACATCATCGGGATCGCCCTGGCCGTTGCGCTCGTAGAGGTTCGCGCAGATCGCGAGGTAGCCGTAATGCGCGAACTTGCGCGTCATCTCGATATAGAGCTCGCTCCATCCCGGAAGGTGATGCACGAGCACGACGCCCGGGAACGGCCCGTTCCCTTCCGGCCGCGCCGTGTAGGCCGTAATCGTATCGCCCTTGTCGCCCTTGAGCTTGACGAGCTCCACGGTCATGCCGCGGTATGGCATTGCATTTCCTCCTTGCATGGCTCTCCCGCCTGATGGCGCATCAGGATGTTAGTTTGCCGTCTGCAAAGACGCCAGCACGCCTGCTCAGTGCACCGAGGCACTGACGCTCTGGCTCACTTCCGGCATGTATCCACGCTGCGTCAGCAGGTGAAAGCGCGTGACCAGAAGGACAGCATAGGCCACGATGCCGATCGTCAAGCCGATCCATACGCCGACGGCGCCGAGGTCCGCGCGGAAACCCAGCCACCAGCATGCCGTAAAGCCGACCACCCAGAAGCTGAATGTCGCGAACAGCAACGGCACGCGCGTGTCGTTCAGGCCTCGGAGAGCACCCGCAGCAACAGTCTGCAGTCCATCGGCAATGAAGAAGAACATGCCGACCAGCAGCAGCAGCGCAGTCAGCTCGAATGTCGCCGCGGTCTCCGGCGTCTGGCTGCCGAGAAACAGCACGGGCAGCACATCACGTGCGAGCGCCACCAGACCCGTCATGATCACCATGAAGGAGGCGCCAAGCGCCAGCGCAGCAAAACCCGCTCGCCGCGTCGCCGCCGCATCGCGCCGACCGACGGCATGCCCCACGCGCACAGTCGCCGCAATAGAAATACCGAAAGGCACCATGAACAGCACGGCCGCGATCTGCAACGCGATCTGATGCGCGGCAAGCGCCGTCGTGCTGATCGTACCCATGAGGAGTGCGCCGGCCGCGAATAGGCCGAACTCGAGAAGGTAGGCGCCGGAGATCGGCAGGCCGACTACGAGAAGCTTGCGAAAGATCGGTCCGTCGAAGCGCCAGAAACGACCGAGCACATGGTACTTCTTGAACGGCGCACGCGTAACGCAGATCATGAGCGCCACGATGCACATGACGATGTTGACGATCGTCGTCGCGATACCAGCGCCCAAAAGATCGAGGCGCGGCAGACCCAGTTCGCCGTAGATGAGGCCCCACGCAAGCACGAGATTGGACGGGATCGCGACGAGCGTGATCCAGAGCGCCGGCTCGGGTCGGTTGACCGCTCCCATGAAGCCGCGAATGGCCATGAACACCCACGCGGGAATGAGGCACCAGCCGAGCCCGAGCAGATAGCGCCCTGCGAGCACGGCGTTGTCCGGCGTCTGCCCGAGCGCCATCAGAATATCCGTTCCCCAGAACTGCAGCGCCGTCAGCGGCACACCTGCCAGAACGGACGCCCACATACCAACGCGCAGCGCGCGTCTGACGCCGCGTGGATCACGCGCACCAAATGCTTGCGCGGCCAAAGGCGCAACCGCCGCGACAAGTCCCATGCCGACAGTGAACGCCGCGAACAGCACTGTGTGCGCGAGCGCCGCGGCCGCAACAACCTCCGCCCCAAGCCGCCCGAGCAGCATGAGGTCCGTCGTCATCATGGCGATCTGTCCGAGCTGCGTCAGCGCAATCGGCGTTGCGAGCTTGACCGTTTCGGTCATCTCGGCGCGCCAGAGGCTGAGGCGAGGCGCGGATGGCGCGCCCGCCGGGTATGTGCGATCGTCTGTGGACATGGCGCCTTATTAGGCAGGTTTGATGGGAATGGAAGTGCGAAGTGCCTCTTCTCGCGAAAGCGTGAGAACAGGCGTGACGCAAAAAGCGCGCAGCTGACGCATTTCCACGTGTGGACGCTTCCCCTCGTTCAGTCCACGGTCGTGCGCACGCGGTTCGCGAGGATGTCACAAAGCTCGCGCACGTGAGCGGCCGTATCCAACACCTCGACAAGTTGGACGACACGATCGCGGTCCGCATCGCTCAGCAATCCGCGCACGTTGCCCGCGAACTTCCGCCGAACCTCCTCCTGACCAACGATGGGCTGTGGCATTGTACGGCAGCGATCGATCCGGCATTTTGCGCGTGCACGATTGCCGTCTGGCTGAGCGGCGGCAGGCCCGATACAATTGAGCCATTGCGCATTCTTCCTTTGATTTGAGGAATTGATCCATGCAGAACCGCTGGGCTGTACTGGCACTGCT
>JAEYYJ010000426.1 GCA_023430845.1 Pseudomonadota bacterium | reverse complement strand
AAGATGATCGGCATGCCGCTGTCGTCGAAGTTGCGCGGCTCCTGCGTGTCGGCGAGCTGCTGGAGCTGATGCGTCACGAGCAGGCTGTTGATGGTTCGGCCCATCTGGCCATCGGCAGCCGAGATCGAGAGATCGAAATCGTCGGCGACGATCGCGATGCGCATCTTGCGGCTCCGCGAGGTTTCGGCTGCGAAGCTCATGAAGTCATTGAGCACGGCGCAGGCGCCGCCTTCGTGTTCGCTCGCCAGCATCGACGCCGGCAGCAGGGCGACCGCGAAGCCGTAGCGGAGCGAAGCATCGGTCGCCGATACGGTTTTGCCCGTGCCGCGCGGACCCTGGATGATCAGGTAGCGCTCCACCCGCCCTTTGAGCGATGGCAGCACCTGCTTGAAGAGGTGCCGGCGGATGGCCCGCTCGAGCTCGTCGAAAACCACGCCGTCCGGACACAAATATTGTCCCGGCATGCGGATCAGGCCGGCGAACGGCGAGGACGCCGTAGGCGATGGCGGATTGGGTGCCAGGTTAGCGATCCGGGACATACGTCTCCATCTCCAGGGCGTGCGTGCAGGAAGTGGGCAGCCACGTCCCAAGGCGCCAGATTCGAGATGTGGCGACAAGGTTCAACCAGTGATTGATCCACAGCTCGATGACTCATCCGGTGATTGCGCGACAGGCTGTGGTGCGGCCCACGAGCGAGTCCAACTACAACCATAAGAGGTAGGCGGGGATCTCCGAAAGCTCGCACGCCTGGTACGCGCAATGCGCGAGCGCGGTAGAGCTGCCTGCGGCCTATGCGCCTGCTTGACTGTAGCAGTGTGGCCGCAAAGCCTCTCTTATGCTCGCAACTGATATACCCGCATAGCGGGTGGCGACGAATCGCTTACTCTACTTAAGCGTGTGTGCCTCGGGGCGGGTGAGAGCCCCTATTTCTCCATCGGATGAGAGAGCAAATGAAGAAGTTGCTATTGGTGGTTGCTGCCTGCGTGATCGCTACGCCGGCGTTTGCGCAGATGGCCTCGCGTGGCAGCGTGGCCAATTCTGCGCGCATCAGCCAGACGGCGGGCGCCCTGGCTTTCAATCTATTGGCTCAGGGTGAGCGCGCCGAGATCGAAGCGCCGCGCGGTGATCCTTATCTGCGAGTCGATGGCGGCGCGTTCATCATGCCGTACATCAATGAGTCCTTCAACGCAGTGCGGGGCGGAGAAGTGCGCGTCTACGACCCCGTTGGCACGTTCATCGACGAGCGGTCCTTCACGGTCAACAACGACTATCTCAATCCTCCCTGATGCTGAAGCAGGCGATGAGGCGTGACTGCTGCGGTCGCGCCTGATCGCTTGAGACGCCAGCGCTTGCGACCTCATGCCCTATGAGGCGCCAGCGTCGCTCTCACGAATCGAACACATGAGGAATTCGATGCGAACTGCTGCATCCGATGGCGTCGCTCTGATGTTGCTCGCCACCAGCGCCCACGCGGAAACGTTGGAGATCAATCAGAGCACTTGGCTGAACTACACCGTCATCGTCAATGCGATGAACAAGGGTTCCAGCCTATCGATCAATCATCGCGGTGAGAAGAACGGCATTTCCTCGGTGCAGATCGCAGATACCAATGACGCGGAAATCCGGGCTCATCAGCGCGGCCGCCGCAATGCGGCAGTCCTATATCAGCAAGGCTGGATCACATCGTCGATCGTCACCCAGGAAGGGCCGCACGGCCCCGGTGGCCATCGAGATCTACCGATGAGCCACACCGTTCGAGAGACGGACGAAGGCTACCTCTCGTATTTCCAGGCAGGGGGCTTCAGCCTCGTCACGCTGACCGACCCCAATCGCACATGGATCAGCCGCTTCGGCCGTTCACGCTGAGAGAGCTGCCTCGTGCAAACGATGGGACGCCCAGATTTCGGAATCGATTTTCTGGGAGCGGGAAGGAAAGGCGCAGGGCACGATTTGCCTGATATCGCGCACGGGGGCGGCACGTCATGAGATCAACGATTGCAACCCGAGCTGCAGGTCTTCTGACGCTGCTCTGCTTGAGCGCATTGGTGCTCGCAGGGGCAGGCGGGTCCGCAAGCGCCGACGATGATGAGGCTTCAGCATCGCCGGCCGTAGTTGCGAAGAAGAGTGCGGATCGTGCGTGTCATGCTTACGGACCTGATTACACTTCCGTCGGAAATACGGGCCTTTGTGCGCGTCTCGGTGGCGGCATTCTCGTGTCGGCGTCGAAGGAATTCACTGACCGAGACATTGTGATGGTGGGCCAGCGCATACCGACACTGTTCAATAATGGTGCGGGTGCGCCGATCGTCTTCTACCACGAGGACGACGTAAGCAAGCAGACGAAGAACCCCACGGCGGGCGCCTACGCGTGGGCGCAGATGATGGTTCAGACGAGGAATGACTGGGGTATGCTGCGTGGTTTCGTGCGCGTCGCTGCAGATGCGCGCACGCGCTACGACGATAGCGGAGAGGTCGTCGTCGATCTGCGCAAAATCGAGAACTCATACTACTACGGCGCCCTGGACGAGGCGTGGGTGCAGTGGAACGGCCTGAAGGTCGGGGTTCAGCCGTCGATGTTCGGCTTCAAACGGCTGCCGAGCGTCGTGACGCCTGGCTATTCGTCGATCGTGAATACGCTTGGGGCTTCCTACACCATCGGCCTGACACGCAACGCCTCGCTCAGCATCGCGCTGGAAGATCCGGAGCGGCGCATCATGGCCGATGGCATTCTCGCCCGGCCCACGCGATCCGACGTTCCCGATATCGTGGCGATGGCGCGGATCGCGACGCCCTCGACGCTCTATCATATGTCCGGCGCACTGCATCACGTCGAGGATCACGTACTCAAGGATTTCGTCGGCGGAGAGGAAACGAGCGTCTGGGGCTGGGCGCTGTCCGCCGGATTGCAGTCGCGTGTGGCGTGGAAGGACATCATCGGTCCGCAGGGCGACGGCGTATTCGGCCGCTTCAGCTTCACGGCCGCGTATGCGTCGGGTGCGCCGGCCTATCTCGGCATTCCCTTCTTCGCGCCCGACTATGTCGCCGCCGGTGATGGCATGACCTACAATTCCAAAGGCTGGTCGGCAGTCGCGTCGTATGAACACATGCTGGCGCCGTGGATAAAGCTGAGCCTCAGCGGATCGTACTTCGACATCTCGATGTACTCGGCGGGCGAGCCGGTGATCCCGCACGATGACCCGGGGCCTCCGCTGATGCCTGATCTTGAGTTCGAGGTCGACGTGCGCGGCACGGTCTTCCAGGCGGGCGTCGAGATCATGCCGCGGCCGGGCATGGTGATCGGTTTGGAAGGCGGCTACACGACGACGTCCGCCAAGGGCCGCTACGTTGGGTTCCCCGGCGAAAGAGCGAGCGTGGGCTTCCCGCACGTCGGCGTCTACCTGCGCCAATCATTCTGATCGGTTGCCAAGCGATCGCATCCATCAGTTGCCGTCTTCTGATCCTGCCGTCCGGCTCTCCGGACACGCGGCGCGTGT
>JAEYYJ010000394.1 GCA_023430845.1 Pseudomonadota bacterium | reverse complement strand
CGCGGCATACATCCATGAGCCGCTTTCCCTTGTCCGCCGTCGAACGGCGCGCATCACCGACCACCCCCGTCGGCGTGAACTCGCCATAGGAGCGATGGCGCAGCACCTGCAACGGCATGGGTGTCTGACGCGCAGGACCGACTGCTTCCGGCAGCTTGTCGGTGCGCACGAGATCCGGCGCAACCGCCATCATCATCGACGTCTCGCCCTCGCAGGCATGGCGCACGCGCTCCTGGTCCTCGAGAATGGCCGGCATGCCCGGCTGCGCCAGCTCGAAGTACGTCGTCACGCGGATCGTGAGGCCCGTCTCACGCACGAAGTCCGGCAGGAAGGCCGATAGCGCGCTGATGTTGCCGCCATGACCGTTGACGATGAATACGCGCTTGAAGCCGTGACGCTCGATGCTCTTGAGGAACGATAGCAGCACAGCGCGATAGGTCGGAATGTCGAAGGTGAAGGTGCCGCCGCGCGGCATGTGATGCTCGGCCATACCGCACCAGAGTGTTGGCGCAACCACGATCGGCATTTCGCTCGCCAAAACTTCCGCCGCGCGCTGGCACACCGCCTCGCAGAGCACCGTATCGACGCCGACAGCCATATGCGGCCCGTGCTGCTCCATGGAGGCAACGGGCATCACAACGAGCGCGCCGGCCTTGGATTTTTCGACGAGCTCCGGCGCCGTCAACTCCTTCCACATCACTGACTTGGCCATCGCGGCACTACTCCTTGATGGTCTGGCCGGTCTTCTGCCAGTCAGCCATGAAGGCTTCGAGGCCCTTGTCGGTCAGCGGATGTTTGATCAGTGCCTGCAGGATTTTCGGCGGAATGGTCGCGACATCGGCACCCGCGAGTGCCACCTGCTTCACATGCTCCTCCGTCCGGATAGATGCCGCGAGTATCTCCGTGCTGAGGTCCGGGTAGTTGTCGTAGATCGTGCGGATGTCCTGGATCAGCTCGACGCCGTTCTGGCCTATGTCGTCGAGGCGGCCGATGAACGGCGAAATGAATGTCGCGCCTGCCTTGGCCGCCAGCAGCGCCTGGTTCGCCGAGAAGCACAGCGTCACATTGACCATGATGTCGTCGTCGGTCAGTGCGCGGCAGGCTTTGAGGCCATCCCACGTCAGCGGCACCTTCACGGCGACGTTGTCGGCGATGTCGGCGAGGATCTCGCCCTCGCGGATCATGCCCTCGGCGTCGAGCGCCGTGACCTCGGCCGATACCGGCCCATCCACGATGTCGCAGATCTCTTCGATGATGGTCTTGAAATCGCGCCCAGTTTTCGCCACCAGGGAGGGGTTCGTGGTCACGCCGTCAAGGAGGCCCAGCGCGGCCAGCTCACGGATCTCGGCGACATCCGCCGTATCGACGAAGAATTTCATGGGTACTCCTCTCAGGCCCCCGCCGCGACTGCCCTCGGATCGCCGCCGGATGGCGGATAAGGTGGCGGGCTGATTCGTGTTGTAGTCCTAGTCTGAGTGTAGGGTCTTTGGAAGACTTGCTGGCAAGTATGCTTGGTCCACCCGCCGTCGCGCGCCCGCGCGTACCGGTGTTGCTGCCCGTTGCCCTCGATCAGACCTATGACTACGCGCTGCCCACAGGCCTGGAAGTCGAACCCGGCGACTTCGTGATCGTGCCGTTCGGACCGCAGACGCGCATCGGCCTCGTATGGGACCAGCCCGTCGGCGATCAGGGCAAGCCCGTCGACGAGAAAAAGCTCAAGAGCATCATCGAGCGCATGGACGCCCCGGCGCTGCCGCCGACATCACTGCGCTTTGCCGAATGGGTGGCCCGCTACACGCTGGCGCCGCTCGGCATGGTCGTGCGCATGATGATGAGCGCGCAGGCAGTGTTCGAACCAGTCAAGCCGCGCCTCGGCGTCGCGCGCGTGGAGGGTGCCGCCGAGCCACCGCGCATGACGCCAGCGCGTAAGCGTGCCCTAGATATCGCGGCGGACGGCCTCATCCGCGCCAAAAGTGCGCTCGCCTCCGAAGCGGCGTGCAGCACGGGTGTAGTTGACGGCCTGATCGAAGCCGGGTGTCTGGTCGAGGTCGTCATACCCGAGCGCCGCTTTCCGCGGCCCGATCCGGCGCACGCGATCGTCACCTTCACCGATGCGCAGCAGGAGGCTGTCGAGACGCTCACCGCCGCAGTCGAAGCGGGCACGTTCTCCGTCTCGCTGCTCGATGGCGTAACCGGCTCTGGCAAGACGGAGGTCTATTTCGAAGCTGTCGCCCGCACGCTCGAGCAGGGGCGGCAGGCGCTGATCATGCTGCCGGAGATCGCACTCACCAGCCAGTTCATGGACCGTTTCAAGGCGCGCTTCGGCTGCGCACCCGCGGAGTGGCACTCGGCCCTTTCGGGTCCGGAGCGGGGACGCGTGTGGCGCGCGGCGGCGACAGGCGAAGCACGCGTGATCGTCGGCGCGCGATCGGCGCTGTTCCTCCCCTATACCGATCTCGGCCTGATCGTCGTCGACGAAGAGCATGATCCGGGCTTCAAGCAGGAGGATCGCGTCCACTATCAAGGCCGCGATATGAGCGTCGTTCGTGCACATCTGGGGGGCGCGGCGGTGGTGCTCGCATCCGCGACACCGTCGATCGAAAGCCACGTGA
>JAEYYJ010000270.1 GCA_023430845.1 Pseudomonadota bacterium | reverse complement strand
GCAAGATGAGCGTCGCAGACGCCCATCGCATCTGCGACCGTATCGAACGTGCGCTCGAAGCCGAGATCGATGGCGCCGAGATCGTCATCCACGTCGAACCTGAGGGCGAAGCCCAGCACCGCGGCGTGCTCGTATTGTAAGCCGCAACGCGCCGCCTACATCGACAGCGATGTCGTCTCGCCCTGATCGTTGACATAGGCAATGCGGACCATGTTGGTCGTGCCCGGCGAGCCGAGCGGCACACCCGCCGTGATAATCACGCCGCTGCCCGCGCGCACGAATCCTTCCTCGAAGGCGATCCGGCACGCCTTCTTGACCATGTCCGCGAGGTTCTCGGGATCGCTCGTCAGGACGCAATGCATGCCCCAGACGACAGCTAGCCGCCGCGCAGTCGCGACAACGGGCGTCAGGCCGATGACTGGCAGGCCGGGCCGCTCGCGTGCGACGCGGAGCGCAGTCGAGCCGGTCGCCGTGAAGCAGATGATAGCCGAGAGCTTGAGTGTGTCGGCGACCGCGTGCGTTGCGGCGGCAATCGCATCGGCTGCCGTTTCCTGCGGCGGCGTGCTCGTCGCATGAACCAGCACGTCGTAGGTCGGGTCGGCTTCGGCTTCGATGGCAATACGATCCATCATGCCGATGGCCTCGATCGGGAACTTGCCGACCGCGGACTCGGCCGACAGCATGATGGCATCCGCGCCATCGAATACGGCCGTCGCCACGTCCGATACCTCGGCGCGCGTCGGCACCGGCGAACTGATCATGCTCTCGAGCATCTGCGTCGCGATGACCACCGGCTTGCCGGCCGCACGCGCCTTGCGCGTAATCTGCTTCTGAAGCCCCGGCACGCGCTCGACGGGCATCTCGACGCCGAGGTCACCGCGCGCGACCATCAGTGCGTCGGATTGCGCGATGATCTGGTCGAGATCGGCAATCGCCGAAGGCTTCTCGATCTTCGACATGATCGCCGCGCCCTGGCCGATCATGCGCCGGGCAAGCGCGACATCCTCGCCACGCTGCACGAACGACAGGCCAACCCAGTCGACGCCGAGCTTGAGGACGAAGTCGAGATCGGCCTTGTCCTTGTCCGTCAGCGGATTGATGGGCAGGATCGTATCAGGCATCGAAATGCCCTTTCGGCTCGCGAGTGGACCGCCAACCATCACTTCGGCGGCGATGCGCGACGGCGCGACCTCTGTCACGCGCATCCGAATCTTGCCGTCGTCGAGCAGCAGAGCATGGCCCTCCTCGACACCATCGAAGATCTGCGGATGAGGCAGGAAAACGCGCTGGTCGTCGCCTTCCTGCTCCTGCGAGTCGAAGATGTACGTCTGCCCGGTCTTGAGATCGACGCGGTCGCCGCCGAGCTTGCCGACCCGGAACTTCGGGCCTTGCAGGTCTGCGAGAATGCCGATCGGGCGACCGTGCTTTATCTCCGCGGCGCGCACAGCGCTGTGCAGGCCGCGGACCATGTCGAAACTCGAATGGCTCATGTTGATGCGGAAGACATCGACGCCCGCGAGAAAATAGCTCTCGATCACATCGGGCGCAGACGACGCAGGCCCGAGCGTCGCGAGGATTTTCACTCTCCGGTTTCGTCTCATCGTGCCTTCCCGCCGTTATCGCCCGGATCTGTCAGGCGGATCGTCCAGTCATTGGAGTTCTGCGTGTCGACTTCGAAGAAGCCTGTCCGCTTGAAACCGCGGCGCGGGCAATCCTCGACACCACGTATCGTAAAAACCTTGTCGGCCGTGCACATCATGTTCGTGCCGCCCCACTCACCGCCGCGGTCGTAATCTACGGCATGCACGTAATAGAATCGGCTGCCAAGCTTTCCTTTCAACAACGTCTCACAGGTCTGTGACGCGATGTTCCACCAGCCCTCGGTCGCCCATCCCTTCGGATCCTGATAACCGATGGCGACGCCGATCCGGCTCGCGGTCGCATTGCAGAGTTTGAGATCCGCGCGCGCAACGCCGGCGCCGGCCACCATGCACAAGCCTACGACAATCGTAACCAGCAGAAAGCGGGAGAAGTTCATTTTGGAATGACGAGGCGCATGGAGATGCGCCCGGCCGCAATCGGCCCGTTCACTTAGCTGGATCATGCTGTCAGGCCGGCTCGACGAGGATCACGCGGAAATCATTGACATTCGTATGGGTGGGTCCCGTGTGGACGAGATCACCCAGCGCCTCGAACATGGTCGTGGCATCGTTGTTATCGAGGGCCTTTCGGGCGTCCGCGTGGCAGTCCCTGGCACGCGCGAGCGTATCGGGGCCGATCACGGCGCCAGCAGGATCGGCGACGCTACCGTCGCCACCATCAATCCCGTCCGTATCCGCACCAAGTGCCGATACGCCTGGAAGACCATCGAGTTCACAGGCGAGCGCGAGCGCATATTCCTGGCTCCGCCCACCGCGGCCGGCGCGGTTGCGCACCGTGACCTCGAGTTCGCCACCGCTGATAATGGCAAGCTGGCGTCCTGCCGCGCGCGCCTTTCGCGCAAGCGCGGCGTGCGCGGCCGCGACCTCGCGGGCCTCACCGGTGACCTGATCGCCGAGACTCTCGACGTCATACCCACGCGAACGCGCCAAGGCTGCCGCCGCCCCCAGAGCCGCAACAGGCGTCGCGATAATCTGGTAGCGATCGCCGGCGAAAAGTCCGGTTCCCGGTTTGGGCGTTTCGTTGGCGGGGTTCTCGAGTGCCCGATAGACGCCGGCTGGAACCGGAAGGCCCAATTCCGACATGCGCTCGACGCGCCGCGCGATCACGGTGCGCGCATCGGCGAGCGACGTCGGATCGGCCACAGTCGGCCCCGATCCGATGGTTTCAGGATCATCGCCCGGCACGTCGGAGATCGCGAGTGTAATGAACGTACCCGCTTGCCCCGCTGCCGCGCGAAGCCGCCCGCCCTTGATGC
>JAEYYJ010000262.1 GCA_023430845.1 Pseudomonadota bacterium | reverse complement strand
CGAGCGTGTGGAGCATCATCGTGACTTTGTACTGCGCGGGATCACGCCCCACCTTGCGCAACTCATCGCGATAAATCGCGACCTTTTCAGCGACCTCGCTGATGGACTGCCCAAGAAGGTGTGTCAGAACGTTTGCGCCGACGCGTGCGGCTTCGCGAAAGGTCTCCGGATTACCTGCTGTGGTTATCCAGATGGGGAGTTCCTTTTGAAGCGGTCGAGGCTGCGTCACAATGTTGATGGAGCCACCATCCGGCGTCGGGAACGCGACGTCTTCCCCACGCCATAGTTTGCGCACCACCTCTATGTCGCGGAACATCGCGGTCTTGTTAGCGGGAGGCGCGTTTTCCGGCCGCAGAAGAAAATCCTCCGGCATCCAGCCAGACGCAAAGGCGATCGCAGCTCTGCCATCGCTGAGATTGTCTATGACAGCCCACTCTTCCACGACGCGCGCCGGATGGTGGAGCGGAAGTACGCAGCTTCCTGCTCGTATAGACAGATTTTTGGTGATCGCAGCGACGGCGGCGCCCGTTACGGCTGGGTTTGGATACGGGCCACCAAATGCGTGGAAGTGTCGTTCAGGTGTCCAGACGGCAGTAAAGCCGTGTTTCTCAGCGAACCGCGCCCCTTCGAGCAGTAGTTGATATTTACGCGGACTAGTGCCGTCGTCATCGCCCCAGTAAAAAAGGCCGAAATCTATGCTGCCTTGTGGGGATAGAGTGGAGGCTTTATCGTCTCGCTGGTAGCTCTTATCCTTTTGAATAACGACTTTGAAGCCGCGAGCCAGCGTCCAGAAAAGCTCCAGGACGGAAATGTCGAACGAAAGGCTGGTGACGGCAAGCCATACCGGCTGTCCGATTGCGGGTAGCGGAATGCGTTCATCCATGCCAGCGAAAAAATTGGTGACATTGCGATGCTCGATCATCACGCCCTTAGGCCGTCCGGTCGAGCCAGACGTGTAAATAACATAGGCGAGATTGTTAGGAGACGTTTGTGGCGGCGGTGCTGCCTCGTTACTAGCGGTCATCGCTTCAGCGATTGAAATGGCGCGCACGCGAGGCATCGAAAATGCAGGCAGTGCAGATGCCTCAACGATCAAAGTAGTGAGGCAGCTGTCCTCGATCATGAATGCAATGCGATCGCTCGGGTAGGTTGGATCGAGCGGTACGTATGCGCCGCCGGCCTTCAGAATGGCGAGGGCGGCGACAATCAGATCGCAGGATCTCGTGAGTTGTAGCCCGACCAGGGTCTCTGGACCGACACCGAGAGAGATAAGATAGTCGCGAACGCGATTGGCTTTGCAGTCGAGCTCGCGATAGGTCAGGCTTTGATCGCCGCAGACGACGGCCGTCGCGTCCGGCGTTTTCTCCACTTGGTGCTCAAAGTGGGAATGGACAAGCGCCGAGCGATCGTACGCGCGATCGGTGGCGTTGCGCGTGTAAAGAAGCTCGCTCAACCCGTGTTGGGAAATGAGTGGCAAAGTCGCGATTTCTGCGCGCTCGTCGGCGGCAAACACAGTCATCGCGATCGAAAGGTGCCTTGCGAGAGCGGCAGCGTCTTCCGATTTCAGGCGACGACTGTCATATAGAATGCGCGCCGCGCTCCCGGAATTCGGCAGGACAAAAGTCACTGCGGAGTTGACGCGCGGGGATGCGGTCTCGGGAGCATCGACGAGCGCAATGGCGACGATTGAGTTAAGAACGTTGGCGTTGGCACGCCGGCTTGCAAGATCGGCCAGATGCCCCACGCGGCGGCGCAATTCGCGGAGCTCCCCGGCGACAGTTTCCGTAAGAGAAGCAGCGGTAGCGTGCTCTGAAAACCTCACCGATAGTGGAACACTGTCGGCAATGTAACCTGGATGCTGTTTAGCCCGCGCGGCTATTGTGTCGTCCGTGAAATAGGCATCCACCCGATCTCGCTCGCTGAGGCGCGCCAATCCCGCAATCAGGCCTGCAAGCGCGCGCTCCCCCTTCATTCCGTTCGGTAGGGGTAGATCGTGACCAAGCCACTGCGGTCGAGTATTCTCGCTTCCTGTATCGACACCGTAGAGTTCAAGGTCGCGGAATTCCCTCAATCGCTGGCGAAAGAAAATCTCGTGAGGCACGGCCTCGGCCAGCAGAGCGTCGAGACCCTGATCGTCGCCATGCGCGAGAGGAAGCATTTCGCCCGCATTTACGACGCTGTCGATTTGGATGGGCGCACCTGATGAGTCGCTCAGGCCACCAATGCGGACAGCTCCGTCGGCGGTAGCAATGACCGCGGACGAGTGGTCCACCGAGACAACTGTGCCGGCCGGAGTCGAAGAGGGCGACGCTACGGGGGCCAGCGCAACGACGTTGTAAGCCCCCCTGTTTGTTCGCAGTTTCGGCATGCACAGAGGGTTCCAGTACCCCTTCCCGAAGTGCAGTGCGCGTGCAAGGCGGCTAACCTCGCCTGTGGACTTGCTGAAGTCGAGTGTGGCACCCAGGGGCGGCCGATCGTGGGCATCATGATAGGATCGAAGGGACATATCCTGCGGTGTACCGACGAGCGTTCCCGCCTCGATTTCCGCGATTAGGTTCGTGAATGACGCAAGCCCCGCTTCGAAACATTTCATATTCAAAGTGAGCGACGTCTCATTGTCAGCGATCTCAAAAAGATGCTGGCAGTATATTAAACCCTGGTCGATCTGATCCGACAGAGCATGCCAAGTCACGCCGTAGTCGCTATCACCGGCGAGTAGAGCCCACGCTGGAGCGTAAAGACCAGCATGTCGGGGCAGTGGTCCATCGTGGAAGTTTGCAGCGCCTTGGCGCGCTCCTTCCCAGACCTTGCTTGGTAGGATGCGCTGGTTCGCAATGCTGAAGAACCAATCATACTCCTGGTCCGGAAGGCCAGTTTTGATGACATCGTCAGTGACGAAATAAGGAAGTCCGCGGTCGGTCGCCCATTTAGAAATGCTGTTATCCGTCGTTACAACGGCGGAAATCTGATGGCCGCGCTCGAGAAGACTGTGAGCGCACTGCGTTAGTAGGGAGCCGTTTCCGAGAAGAACGCACGTAATTTTCCCAGTACGCATAATTGGCCTCGTAAACTCAACTCTCAGTACCCAAAGCGCCGCGCTCCTATACCGCAAAGCAAGAACAACGCCAAGTCGACGTACGACCGCGCCGCTTGATCTACAACTTCTAGATTTGGGTGAAGTACATTGCCACGGCGCTGCCCGGTAGAAGCCCGCTGGCGTTGTCTACCGGTCGGCCAGCCTCGATTCCGCCGCCCCCGTAACGGCGACGGAAACGGCTCGGACGCCAGGCGCCCTCACTCAGCGGCAGCGACGATCAGCAGCGTGAAGCCGAACACATTCCGCAACATCGTGATCATGCCGGGAACGCCGAGTACCGACGAAAATTTCGGATCACGACGCTCGCTTTCGACACGGAAACCGGCGCGCTCGTACGTCTTGATGGCGGAATCGTTGCCCACGTAGGTCGAGATCTGTGCCTTTCGGAGGCCCCGCTCTGCTCCCTTGGCAAGAATCTCTTTCATGAGCTTTGCGCAAACACCACGGCGGCGATGGGCGGCATCCACGGCAACCCATTCCACGGTCCAAGTGCCTGGAGGGGCGGTAGGGAAGCACCGACGTAATGCCTCTATGCGCCCGATTACTTCGCCAAGTTCAGCCTCGTCATGGCCCAGCGCCGTGTAGGCATCTGATAGGGCTGCGCCGAGCGGGAACATATCGGGTTCTGCCGGATCGAATGCAGCGAGCGCTCCAACCGGCTCCCCATCAACCTCAGCTACTAGGAACTTGGTGAAGTGGCAGTTGCTATCGAGCTCGCTCAGAGTCATCCACTCCAGGATGTCGAGCACTTCGCCATCGCTCAACTCTAGCGCAACATCGAATGGGCCCCGCGTGAGCTGGGAGCGCGAAGCTGATAGCACGACTTGCGCGAGGAAGGCCGAGTGATCCGGCGTAGCGGGCACAACCGCGACATTGGAGTAAGCCAAGAACTGTCCCCTTCTCTGAACTCACGCGCTGGAACTGACAACTTAACTCAAATTATGCATATCGGCTTTAAACATCAAAGTTGAAACTTCATTAAGGTTTAAAGGGATCGACTTAGCACTTAGCACGCAGCAGCGTGCCTTAAGGTTCATCTAGCAAACCGATCCTGGGACAGTGACGAGGTGGCGCGAACGGAGCCGGCAGAGGCCGCTGGTTTGTGGTCGACCTCGCGACGTCCATTGTCACGTAGTAACTATGCTTATCGCCAATTTTCCGAACAGAGGCTCCCTCGCTGTGTTAGCACGGTAGGTGACCCGCCGGGGACCTGCGCTGGTTCCCTTCGTCAACCAACGGTGAGGGCCGGCCGATCAGCCCTCGCCTTCAGCAATCGAGGCTCCCATGGCACTGCGTATCAATGATGAGGCCCCCAACTTCACTGCCGACACGACCGCCGGCCAGATCAGCTTCCACGAGTGGATCGGCGATGGCTGGGCTGTGCTCTTCTCCCATCCCAAGGACTTCACGCCTGTCTGCACGACCGAACTCGGTTACATGGCCGGTCTGGCTGGTGATTTCGCGAAGCGCAATACGAAGATCATCGGCATCTCGGTTGATCCTGTCGACAGCCACGTTCGCTGGAAGCAGGATATCAAGGACGTCACTGGCCACGCCGTGGACTATCCGCTGATCGGCGATCCCGAGCTCAAGATCGCCAAGCTCTACGAGATGCTGCCGGCAAGCGCCGGCAGTTCGTCGGAGGGGCGCACGCCCGCGGACAATGCGACGGTGCGTTCGGTGTTCGTTGTCGGGCCGGACAAGAAGATCAAGCTCTCGCTGACCTATCCCATGACGACCGGGCGCAACTTCGACGAGATCCTGCGGGTGATCGACAGCCTTCAGCTCACCGCCAAGCACAAGGTCGCAACGCCTGCGCAGTGGAAGCCGGGCGATGACGTGATCATCACGCCGGCCGTGTCCGACGAGGAGGCGCAGGCCAAGTTCGGTGGCTTCACGCGGCCCAAGCCCTACATTCGCGTGACGAAGCAGCCCCAGGATTGAACCGGGTCCGAGTAAAATGATTCAGCCCCGACTGCCTGCGCGGTCGGGGCTGATTTTATTCCAGCAGCAATCATTGCGAGGTTGCGCTTATTCCTTCACCGCGCCCGTCAGCGACGACACATAGTAGTCGACGAAGAAGGAATAGAAGATCGCGACCGGCAGCGAGCCGAGCAGCGATCCCGCCATCAGCGCACCCCACTGATAGACGTCGCCAGTGACGAGCTCCGTCAGGATCGCGACCGGGACTGTCTTGTTCTCGCTGCTCTGGATGAAGGCGAGGGCGTAAATGAACTCGTTCCACGAGAGTGTGAACGAGAAGATGCCCGCCGAGATCAGCCCCGGCACCGCGAGTGGGAGTGTGATCCTGCGCAGGATCTGGAGACGGGTCGCGCCGTCGATGAGGGCGCACTCCTCGAGCTCGAAGGGGATAGATTTGAAATACCCGATCAGCAGCCACGTGCAGAAGGGCACGAGGAAGGTCGGATAGACGAGGATCAGCGCCATCGGGCTGTCGAAGAGCCCGAGCTGAACGACCATGGTCGCGAGCGGGATGAACAGGATCGACGGTGGCACGAGATAGGCGAGGTAGATCGCCAAGCCGACGTACTGGCTCCCCTTGAAGCGCAGCCGCTGCAAGGCATAGGCGGCGAATGCGCTTGCGAACAGCGACAGGAAGGTCGCGCCGAAGGCCACCAGCATCGTCGTCCAGAGCCAGCTCGGGTACGAGGTGTTGAACAGCAGATGATAGATGTGATCGAGCGTTGGCGAGCTGATCCAGAGCGGATTATGCGTGTTGAAGTCGTAGAGCTCGGCGTCCGGTTTGAAGGCCGTCACCGTCATCCAATAAAACGGGAAGAGCAGGATGATCAGGAAGCAGGTCAGCGGCAGCCACAGCACCACCATGCGCCGCGCCTTGCTGTCCCACGCCATGGCCTCGTTCTCGGGCGCGGTGAGCGGCTTGTTCTCGGCAGGAGCGGCAGCGTCAGTCATTGGTCTCTCCCTGCTGCCACTTGCGCCGGGCGAGGGCGAAGTAGCTGAACAGCGTCGCGAAGACGAGGAAAGGGATCATCGACACGGCAATCGCCGAGCCTTCGCCGAGCTGGCCGCCGGGAATGGCGCGCTGGAAGGCGAGCGTGGCTAAGAGGTGTGTCGAGTTCACCGGTCCACCTCGCGTGATGGCATACACGAGTTGGAAGTCGGTGAAGGTGAAGATGATGCTGAAGGTCATGACGATCGCGAGGATCGGCAGCAGCATCGGGAAGGTGATGTACTTGAAGCGCTGCCAGGCTGTAGCGCCGTCGAGCATCGCAGCTTCGTACAGCGAGGGCGGGATCGTCTGCAGTCCAGCGAGCAGTGAAATGGCGACGAAAGGAATACCACGCCAGATGTTGGCGGCGATCAGAGACCACCGCGCCGGCCACGCTGTATTGATGAAGTCGACGTTTGTCTCGCGTAGCCCCGTCTTGATGAGCAGGTGCGAGATGATCGAGAACTGCGGATCATAAATCCACCAGAAAGCGATCGCGGTGAGCACTGTCGGCACAATCCAGGGCAGGAGGATGATCGCGCGCAGGAAGCTCTTGAAGGGCAGGTGGTTGTTCAGCAGCAGCGCGAGCCAGAGACCGAGGCCGAATTTTCCGATCGTGGCGATCGCCGTATAGAACACGCTGAAAAATACAGCGTTCCAGAAGATCGGATCCTGAAGCAGGTACGTAAAGTTCTCGAAGCCGACCCAGACGCCAGCCCGTCCGATGGTCGTATCGGTGAAGGCGAGGTAGATGCCGAGGGCCAGCGGGTACGTCAGGAAGGTCATCAACAGACCGACCGCCGGGAACAGGCAGATCACCACAAGGAATGGCTTCGAGTCGAACAAACGGCCAAGCCACGAAGGCTCGGTGCGGCGATGCACCCAAGTGGAGAGTGAGGCGTCGGTCATGGCGCGAATTATCCTGCGAGGTTACGGCGGCGTTCGCGAGGAACGCCGCCGTACCGTTCAGTCTAGCTGCGGAAGAAGCGGCGCGCGCGACGCTCCGCCTCGGCAGCCGCGGCTTCGGGCGTCGACTGGCCCGAGGCGACGGCAGCGCACATCTGCACCATGATGTAGTCCGCGTTGGCCGCTGCGGAGGCTTGGCTGATCGGGCCCTTGTAGCCGATCCAGAAGTTGCTCCGCATGGTGTTCTTGAAGAGGGAAACCTTCGGATCGCTCTCCCACACCTTGCTCGTCGAGTAGTTCTCGAGCGGTTGCGACCAGTAGCCGAGGTTCGCCTGCAGCCACGGATCGTACTGCTCCTTCTCGAGCAGGAACGACAGCAGCGCCTTGGAAGCATTCTTGGCTTTGCTGTGCTGGAAGACCATGGCATTGAGCGTCAAGCCCGCCATCGGCGAAACGTCCAGCTTGCCCTTTGGAAGCAGGCTGTGCTGCGTGTCCTCGGCAATCTCCGCCAGTTTCGGATCCCGCTTCAGCGCGAAGTACATCGACACACCGTTCGCCGTCAGCCAGATTTCGTTGGCCGCGTACGCGCGGTTATTGCTGATGTCGTTCCAAGCGACCGTGCCGGGGATGAACGTTTTGTAGAGCTCCTGAAGATACTTCAGGGCTTCGACGGTTTCCTTGCGGTTGATGGCGACCTTGTTGTCCTCGTCGACAAGGAAGCCACCGTGTGCCCAGATCAGCCAGTTGGCAAAGCCATTGCCGTCGCCCACCGCGTTTCCGAGTGCGAAGCCCGGCGGCTTACCAGCAGAGTGGAGCTTGCGGCAGAGGTCCAGATACTTATCCAGGTCATCGGGGGGCGCATCGTAGCCGGCGGCATTGACGGCTGACTTGCGCCACACGAGCGGGCCACCTGAAGCACCGAATGGCAGGCCAATCCAGTTGTTCGTGCCGTGCTTCTTGCCATACTTCTGAGCAAGCGGCAGCCATCCGCCGTACTTCTTGCCGATGTACTCGGCCACATCTGACAGGTCGACGAGCTTGTCGGTGTAGATGTGAGGTGCTTCGTTGAAGCCGATGATGATGTCGGGACCAGCCCCCGTGTTCGCGGTGACGGCGGTCTGCTGCGTGATGTCCTCCCAGCCGACGAGGTCGACGCGAACTTCGACACCCGTCTCCTTGGCGAAGCGTGCGCAGTTCGCGCGGAAGATTTCCTCATCCGGCGGCACGAAACGCGCGGGACGCAGCACGCGCAGCGAGGCACCCTTCTCGATGTCCAGCTTCGGTGGCGTGGCGTCGGCGGTCTTGATGTCGGACTGGGCATAGGCGAAACCGCCCATCGCGCCGAGCGCGGCCGCGCTCGCGCCAAGCTGCAAGGCCGTGCGTCTAGTAATGAGAGCCATTATGCTTCCTTCCCTAGAGGTTGAGGACCGGATTTTTGTTGCTTTTATTGGCGTTTAGCTTGCGAGCCGTTGGCCCGAGCCGCCTGCGAAGAGATGCACCAGGTCGAGATCAGGTATGATGCGGATGGTCTCGCCGGGGCCTGCAGTGATGCGCTCGCGGAAGGCGCACGTGAGCGGCGTATCGCCGATGCGGAGCATGACTTGCGTTTCCGAGCCGGTTGGCTCGACGATCTGGATGGTGGCGGGAATACCGTCGTTCGCGGCTGCGAGCCGCATGTGCTCGGGACGGATGCCATAGTACCCGGCGCCGTTCTTCGCGCTCGGCGGCATCGGCAATACGGCGCCGCCCTCGGCAACAAAGCCGCCCTCGCCGGTGGCGCCGGGCAGGATGTTCATTGCCGGAGATCCGATGAAGCCTGCGACGAAGAGATTCGCCGGTCGGTCGTACAGCTCGAGCGGCGCGCCGGTCTGCTCGATATTGCCGTTGTTCATGACGACGATCTTGTCGGCCATGGTCATCGCTTCGATCTGGTCGTGCGTCACGTAGACGGTGGTTACCTTGAGGCGCTGGTGCAACTCCTTGATCTCCGAGCGCATCTGCACGCGCAGCTTGGCGTCGAGATTGGAGAGGGGCTCATCGAACAGGAAGACCTGCGGATTGCGCACGATCGCGCGGCCCATGGCGACGCGCTGACGCTGGCCGCCCGAAAGCTGGCGCGGGAAACGGTGCAGGAGCTGTTCAAGGCCGAGAATTCTAGCAGCCTTCTCGACCTCGCGATCCATGACCTCGCGCGGGGCTTTGGCGAGCTTCATGGAGAAGGCCATGTTGTCGAACACGGTCATGTGCGGATACAGCGCGTAGTTCTGGAACACCATCGCGATGTCCCGGTCCTTTGGAGGGACCGTGTTAACCACGCGGCCGCCGATGTCGATCTCGCCGCCCGTGATGTTCTCGAGGCCCGCGAGCATTCTGAGAAGTGTCGACTTCCCGCAGCCCGAGGGGCCGACCAGAACGACGAACTCGCCGTCCTCGATGCCGACGCTGACCCCGTGCAGCACCTCGACCGAGCCGAATGCTTTCCGAACGTTGCGGATATCAACCGTCGCCATATTTCCTCCACCGGGCAGGCCGCTTTGCGGACCCATTTTATTATTTGAAACTGGTCGCTAGTGGAGCGATCGGTCGCTTGAAGCCCACGGCGGCAGTAGAACGCTCTTAACAGGCTTCTTCCATGAATGGAAGTAGTGGTACGCGCAGGCCGATCTGCAGGGTCTGAAGGTCAATCTCGGGGACGTTCACATCGCGCTCACGATGGACGTTGATAACTGAAAATCAGTGAAACACGCGACCTGCGTCGATGACGATCGTCTGTCCGGTCATTGTTTCCGTGCGGCACATCGTGACGACCATGTCCGCGCAGTCGTCTTTGTCTGCCGGCTTCTTCAGCAGGGAACTCGACGACGAGCGTTCGATTTGCTCGGCGCGCAGGTTGGATGTCGCACGTGTGCCTTCGAGAAGTCCCGGTGCGACACAGTTGACGAGCGTCTCCGGCGCCATCGCGACGGCCATGCATTTCGTCAGGTGGATAAGGCCTGCCTTCGAGACAGCGTAGGCGATGGACGAGCCGCTCGGACCGAGACCGGCCACCGAGGAGATGTTGACGATGCGCCCGCGTCCTTGAGCCTTCATGACGGGAGCGACCGCCTTCATGAGCTGCATGGGGCCTGTCAGGTTCACGGCCATGATCTTGTCCCACACTTCCTGCGTGAGACTGTCGAGGTCTGGGAACGGGATCGAGATATTGTAGGCGGCGTCGTTGACGAGGATGTCCAGGCGGCCGAACCGTGCCTGCACGTCGCCGACGAGACGCTCGATCGCCGCGTGATCGGCTATATCGCAACCGAAAGCCGCAGCGTTGATCTGATAGCTCGATGCAAGCTCGCGCGCGACGCCCTCGGCCTGGTCTCGGCTCCTGGCGTACATCACCGCTATGTGCACGCCCTCTTTTGCCAGCGCGTGACAAATGCGCTGCCCGAGTCCCCCATTGCCGCCCGTCACGAGTGCCACCGCGCCCTTGAGATCCATTGCCGTCCTCCTGTTCTGCCGACTGCGGTCATTGTGCCGTGCCGTTTTCGGGTGGCACTCTGGGGCCGGACCGTGGCTCGAGGCAAGGTGTTGTCGGCGATCACGGTGCTACGTTTACGGAATGCGCGGGCAAACGGAGGAGGGCGAGGAATGAGTGCTGTGGTTGAGGATCTGCTCGGCGCATGGCGCCTCGAGAGTTGGTCGTTAGTCTATGACGACGGCCGTCCACCGGAGTACCCGCTCGGCTCGGATGCCAAGGGGCTCATCATGTACACGGCTGACGGGCATGTCGCCGCGACGCTCATGAAAGCCGAGCGGTCCGCTGCGATGCCAGAGACGGATGCGGAAAGGGCGACCGCTTACACCGAAAGCTTTGCCTACGCCGGTCGTTACGAGGTGCGCGACGGGACGGTCCACCACTCGATCGAAATTGCGACGAATCCGGCGCTGGTCGGGATCAAGAGCACGCGGCACATTCAACTGGATGGCGGCCGGCTGACACTCTCCGGGCCTGATTTCGCGGTGGGCACATCGCGTACGCAGCGCATCGTGTGGCGGCGCGCTCAATCGCGGTAGGAGGCATCCTTCCTGTCGAGAAGCCGCAGCAGCGCCGGCCACTCGAGTAGGCCATAAGGGCGCACCGCGCCCGGCGCGTACATGGCCGTCGATTTTTCGATCACGGCGGGCGGGAGCACGTTGAGCTCGGTATTGCAGGCGAGTGCGGCGAGCTGCGCCTGGCATGATCGCTCGAGCCCATACATTCGATTGAACGTCTCGGGAATGCTTGGGCCGACAGTGAGCAGGCCGTGGTTGCGCAAGATCATGACGTCGTTCTTACCAAGGTGGGTCGCGAGTTTCTCGCGCTCGGAGGGATCGCGCTCAGGACCGGTAAAGTCATGATAGGAAATGCGCGGATAGAAGCGATGCGATGTCTGCGTCAACGGCAGAAGTCCGCACTTCAGTGATGAAACGGCCATGCCGGCGATCGTATGCGTGTGCATGATTGCGTTCACGTCCGGGCGCGCGCGATAGATCGCGCTGTGGATCACGAACGCTGCCATGTGCAAGCCGTAGCCGTGGTCGACCTCCGGCTTGACGAGGATGTTGCCGCCGAGATCGACACGCATGAACGATGACGCCGTCATCTCCTCGAACAGCAAGCCGTGCAGATTGAGCAGGAAATGGTTCGGGTTGTCCGGCGTGCGCGCAGTAATGTGGGTATAGATCATGTCCGACATGCCGTAGTGATCGGCAAGGCGGAAACACGCGGCGAGGTTCACCCGCGCCTCCCATTCAGCCGCTGATACGGACGATCGGACCGACGGGAAACTCAGGCCCTGCCGGCTGTTCATGACGTGCCTCCCATGGCTGTGCTTGGAGCTGATCGTATGCGCTCCGTCCAATCATCCTAGTTCACGTCTCTAGCGGCGCATATAGCGAGCCGTTCGCATTCGCGCGCCGGGACGTTGCGGTGCGGAAGGTGCGATAGTCCTGTAATTGCTGCAGCAAATTGAGGCGCCCTGCTCTGGTGAAGCCCTGCACGGGGCATCGACCCGCGAGCCATGGTGCTGGGCGGGCGTCGACATTCCGCTTCAGGGCACCGTGCGGAGGACTTTCAGGTGTAACCCCGATAGGTGCGCGACCTCTTAGGTGCGAGCATTTTTCCCATGCAATCGGTGCAGCGCGTGTCATGTCCGACGCGCGATCGGGAGGTGCTCGTGGCGGTCGTCGACGTTCCAGAGGCTCGCCGGCTGGCGCGGGTAAATGGTCACATCCCCGATATGATCCGGATCACCGGCGGCACGTTCCGCATGGGGTCCGACAAGCACTATCCCGAAGAAGCGCCGTCGCATCGGGCTACGGTTGAAAGCTTCTGGATCGATCGCACACCGGTAACCAATCGCCAGTTCCGCGAGTTCGTGAACGCAACGGGGCACGTCACGTTCGCCGAGCTTGCGCCCAAGGCGGAGGACTACCCCGGCGCGTTGCCTCACATGCTGAAGGCCGGCTCGCTGGTTTTCTCACCGCCGAAGCATCGCGTCAGCCTGCAGGACTGGAGCCAGTGGTGGCAATTCAAGTTCGGCGCCAACTGGCGCCGCCCCTATGGCCCACGATCATCGATCAGCGGCCTCGATGCGCATCCGGTTGTGCATGTCGCGTACGCCGATGCGAAGGCCTATGCGCAATGGGCGGGTAAGGAACTGCCGACCGAGGCCGAGTGGGAATTCGCCGCGCGTGGAGGTCTCGAGCAGGCGGAATTCGCCTGGGGTGGCGAATTCATGCCTGGCGGTCGCCTGATGGCGAACACGTGGCAGGGGGAGTTTCCGCACGAGAATATCGCAAGTGATGGGTATACGCGCACGTCACCTGTGACGGCATTCCCGCCGAACGGTTACGGCATCCATGACATGATCGGCAATGTCTGGGAGTGGACGGCCGACTGGTGGTCCGCGCGGCACACCTCCGATGCGCCGAAGGCCTGCTGCATTCCGACGAACCCGCGCGGCGGGCCGCAGTCGGCAAGCTACGACCCATGCCAGCCAAACATCAAGATACCGCGCAAAGTGCTCAAGGGGGGCTCTCATCTCTGCGCCCCCAACTATTGCCGGCGCTATCGCCCCGCGGCGCGCCACGCCGAGCCAATCGATACGTCGACGAGTCATGTCGGGTTCCGCTGCGTTGTGCGCGAACAAGCTGAATCATGAAGCCATGGAGCTGCTGACATGAGCAACACCACGGGCTCTAAGAGTGCAGAGATCCTGGCGTGGCTTGCTGTCGCATTGCTGATCGTGCTGAGCGTTTGGGGCTTTCTCAAGCATGGTTTGTCGCTGGATACGCAAAAGCGCTTGTGGCGCGATGTCTTCGAGCGTCCCGGCGGTCCAATGACGTTCCGCTTCATCCTACAGCCAACCATGGCGTTTCTCGCGGCACTTCACGACGGCATCAAGGACGCCCGCATGGGACGCCCGCTCTACTCCTGGTCTCTACTCACCAGTCGAGAGGGACGCGGCGAGCGGCTTCACGAGGGCTTTCTTGCTACAGCGCGCATCATCCTTTTGGCGCTCGGCATGGATGCGATCTATCAGATCAAGGTGCTCGACACTTTCTATCCAGGTGAAATGGTCGTCG
>JAEYYJ010000301.1 GCA_023430845.1 Pseudomonadota bacterium | reverse complement strand
CTGGCGAAGCTGCTCGGCGAGAGCGGGGGGCGTGGCCTCATTTCCATCTGCACGGCTGGCGGCATGGGCGTCGCCGCCGTCATGGAAAGCGCGCGCGTGAGCTGAAAGCGCAGCGGGCGCCGGTTTGCACCGACGCCCGCCAGAATTCAGTCCGCTACGTAACGATTACTGCTTCGGCTGCTGCACGGCATCCTTGGCCTTGTCGTACGCATCCTTCGTTGCTTCCTTGGCCTTCTCATAGGCCTCCTTAGCTGTCTCGGATGCCTGGTCGATGGCCGGCTTCGCGGTCTCCATGCTGCGGTCGGTGATCTCGCGCGCCTTTTCCGAAGCCCGCTCGAGCAGTGTCTTGCGGGGCGTCTTGCGCTCGTAGGCGGGCAGTGCCGCAATCACTTCCTTGGTCAGCTCGGGCACTGTGACTTTGCCGTCCGGACCGAAACGAAGTGAGGAGAAGCGCAGGCCAATCCTCTTTTCACCCGCACCGAGAAAGCCACCCGTACCAATGATCACGCCTTCGACGCGCAGGTCGGACGTTAGAATGAGCTCCTCGATGTCGGCGATGATCTTGTCGTCGGGGCCATAGATCTTGGCGCCGATGAGATTGTCGCTCGAGAGGATCTGCCCATCGACCTGACCGCGGAAGAATACGCCGCGCGGAATCTGCACTTCCACTGCGGGTGCAGCCGGAGCGGCCGGTGGTGTCGGCTGTTGTGCGAACGCCGGGCCGGCGACCGCAAGAGCAGTGGCTGCAGCAAGGGCAAGAGAGAGGCGTCGCATTTCACAGTGTCCTTCTTCACAGCTAAGACGTGCGCAGAGGCGCGGCAGTCATACCGTTCGCGGGGGTGCGAACGACTACGCGCTATTTGGTACGTCCGAGAGATTTCAACAACGCCGCCCGCGCAAATAAGTTCCTGCGTCCACAGGGCAATTCGCCACAATCTCGCCAGTATCCGGCTCGCGTGAAATCCGCCGATTCGCGCCGCTCATCCCTTCGCGAGCTTGCGGACCGCCGCGAGCACCTCCTCGGCGTGGCCAGCGACCTTGACCTTGCGCCAGACCTCCGCAACGCGCCCCTTGGCGTCGATCAGGAACGTCGAGCGGTCGATGCCCATGTACTTCCGCCCGTACATGGATTTCTCGATCCAGACGCCGAACTTCTCGGCGACGGCATGGTCCTCGTCGGCGGCGAGGCGGATGGCCAGATCGTGCTTCTCGCGGAATTTCTGATGCTTCTTCAAGCTGTCGGGCGAGATGCCAATGACGCTAACGCCGGCCGCTTTGAACTTGGGCGCGAGGTGGGTGAAATCCTTGGCTTCGGTCGTGCAGCCGGGCGTGTCGTCCTTCGGGTAGAAGTAGATCACGGCTGGCCGGCCGGCGAGTTCCGCGGGGCTGACGTTGCCACCGTCGTCCGTCGGCAGTTTGAACGTCGGCAGCTTGGCACCTTTTTCGACGGGGCCTGTGGTCATCGGGGATAGTCTTTCTTCGGTCGTTTTCCTGCATGGATCGTCAGGCATTGAGGCAAGGGCGGCGCAGGCCGTGGCGTTAAGGCATCTGGTACCGAATCATGCTGACGATGCCAAGAATGGTGCCGCTCGGCCAGCCCCGGCAAATATCGCCGTTCAGGCGGCGTCAAGCATTTGGTACGACGCATTAAAGACGCATTGCTGGGGCAACGCTCCGGGTAACGCCCAGGGGGGCGAAATGAAGTTCTTGCGTCCCGATCCCGGGTGCTGCCGTGTGTCGCGTCGCGAAGGGCAGGACGTCGGGCTGTCGAGATTCGTGGACGGCCAACGGTTTAGGCCAGAGGTCGAAGGCCAAGGCCAGATGGCAGGGGAAGTCGGCGATGCATGGCCAGCTCGGCCAAGCGAGCGATAATACCGACGGCACGCCTGTGCCGGCGGCGCCACCCATTGCCGTGGCGGCTGAAGTGATTCGCCCCAAACCCAAGGTCGAGGCGCGTGCGCGCCCGGCA
Source organism: Pseudomonadota bacterium (assembly GCA_023430845.1). Taxonomy (GTDB): domain Bacteria; phylum Pseudomonadota; class Alphaproteobacteria; order Rhizobiales; family Hyphomicrobiaceae. The sequence goes on along the minus strand of JAEYYJ010000301.1, from coordinate 2,507 downwards.
GCCCGCTGGGCCAAAGGCTGCGCCCGCGGCTTCCTGACCATCACAGCTATTATCGTACCACTGGTAGCACTCGCGGCTGGGCTTCTGTATGCGCGACTGCTCGTCAGTCCCATTTCTGCATCGTTCCTCGTCGAGCCGATACAGCGCGTGCTCAACGATGAGATGCCGGGCATTCAATTCCAAATCGAAGATGCCATCATCCAGCTCACGTCCAGCGGCGGCATCGAAGCCCGGCTCACCAGTGTGCGCGTAACCGAGGACACAGGCAGCGTCGTCGCACTCGCCTCGCGCGCGTCGGTCCAGCTCAGTCTGCGGGCGCTGCGCAAGGGCACGATCGCACCGGCGCGCATCGATCTGCTGCAGCCACGGGTCGTTCTGTTCGCCACCGATCGCCCCGCCTACACGCTCGGCTATGGGCGCGATCTGCAGGGACGCACGTTCACGATGCCGGCTACTTCGGCCGACGGGGCTGGCAGCGCGCCGCCGCGCGAGACCGAGGTTGTCAAGACAGTCACCATCATGCGCGATCGCATCGACGCAGCGCGCCGGGTGGCCGAGATGGCGAGCGAGATCCGCCTCCGCAAAGGAGCTGCTTCCTTTCTCGAGACGCTCGGCCTGAAGGACGCATCGCTGATCGTTTCCCATGACGGCCAGCCGACCGTGCTGCAGCTGCCGAGTCTCGAACTCTCCATGCGCCACCGTTCAACGCGCAGCGTCATATCGGGCAACGGAACGCTGGCCGGTACGGGCGCACCCTTCAAATACAGCTTCCGCATGGAGGATTCCGAGCGTCGCGATCGCCTGACCCTCAACGTCGAGGTCGAAGAGCTCGTGCCGCGAACGCTCGCATTGGGGCATGTTGGCCTCGAGCTTTTCGAGGGGCTCGATCTGCCGATTGCGGGAAGCGGAGCGATTGAGCTTTCGCGCCAGGGCGATGTGATCGGCGGCACATTCGATGTTTCGCTCGGCGCTGGGCAAGTGCATCTGCCGTGGCTCGGCAAGGTGCCGCTCGATCTTGCTGGCGGCGAAGTGAAGGCAAGCTACGAGGGCGCCGAGCGCCGGCTCGTGATCGCGCCGTCCACCCTGCGCTGGCGGGCGAGCCACGCAACGCTTCAGGGCGAGATCGCACCGGCAACGGGCAGTGATGGCGCCGCCGGCTGGCGCTTCGAGGCACATGGCGTCGACGGGATGCTGACCGCCGATGATCTGGGCGCGCCGCCGCTACCACTCACGGCGCTGATCGTGCGAGGCACCGCGTTCCCCAAGTCGGGGCACATCGAGGTTTCCGAATTCGACATGAAGGCCGGCGAGGCCAAACTCGCGATGGTCGGTACGGTTGCGGCCTCGGGCAGCGAGCGCATCGCGCGCCTTGATGGCCGCATCGGGCCGATGTCGCTCGAGGCACTGAAGACCATGTGGCCGCTCGGTCTTGCGCCGCAAACCCGGAAATGGGTCGCAAGCCACCTTGTCACCGGGCGCTTGAGCGGCGGCGCTTTCAGCATGACGAACGAGCGCAGCGATCGCGCCGGTCCAGGCGATCCGGCTGCATTTCGCGAGCGGGCATTGTCCCTCACGCTCGACGGCGAGCATATTGGTCTCGAGTATCTCAAAGGCCTCCCGCCGCTCGAGGCGAGCGCGGCCCGCCTCACTGTCGAGGGCTCGAGCGCAACCCTGAGAATTCCCGCCGGCATCATAAAGACCACGCCGATACAACACCTCCAGGTCCAGGAGACCAGTTTCACGGTGAGCGATGTCGATCAGGATCGCCCGCAAGCCCGTCTCGATGTCCGCATTGCCGGCCCCGCGAGTGCGCTCACCGATCTGCTCGGCCGCCCGCAGCTCGGGCTCATGCGCAATGCCTGGCTCGATGGCACGGGGTTCGACGGCAAGCTCGACGCGCGCTTCAGCGCGGCCTTTCCCGTGTACGAAGGGCTTTCGATGCGGGACGTGCAGATCGTCGAGGGCAAGGCGAGCATCGTCGAGGGGCACGCCCGAAAAGTCATGGGTCGGTACGACGTATCCGGCGCGTCGATCCGCGCGGAAGCGCGCGACAATGCCATCGACTTCACCGGCGAGGCACTGCTCGATGGCGTACTCGCCAAGCTCGGATGGCGCTATTCGTTCGCCAGTACCGGCGCCAGCGCCGGCGCCGCCCCGCCGGCAGATGCGCAAGGTCTGCGTCTGCGCGCAAAGATGGGAAACAGCGAGCGCGCTCAGCTCGGCATTCAGCTCGGTGAACTCGTCAATGGCGAAGTGGATGTCGATCTCACCGTTCGCCAGGGTGATGACGATGGCCACGTAGTGCGTGTTGCTGCCGACCTGACCGGCGCCGAGATCCAGCTCAGCGATCTGGCGTGGTCGAAGCCGGCAGGACAACGCGCGGAGCTCAAATTCGATATCGGCAAGCGCCGAGACGGCACCATCGCGCTCCAGAACTTCAGGCTCGACGGTGATACCATCGGCGTCAGCGGATGGGTCGCGCTCGGCCCCGACAACCGGCCGGTCGA
>JAEYYJ010000299.1 GCA_023430845.1 Pseudomonadota bacterium | reverse complement strand
TTCGAAGGAAATCGCCGCGATCGATGGAATGGCTATGTCGGTCGTCAGGTCGAGCAACCATGACGCGCGATCTGTCCTGTTTTGCCGCAACAACTGAACTAATTCCACGCCCTTCGCGAACGCAGGCGCTTCCATGGGAAGCGGTCGACCGCGGCGGCCTCCGCACCACCAAAGGCTGACGGCATCCCTCTCCACCAATTCCAGCAAGGCGCGTTCTGTCGCCACTTCCAGCGTTGGGCCTGCTGCAGCACCCGTGCTCAATGCACTTCTCGACTTCAATTTGCTCGCGCCAGTCGCGCGCCGCAGGCACCAATCCGCTGGTACTAGGACCGGCTGCGGGTCGATCACTGATCTTCCCTCAATCCAGTCGAGCGGCGCACTCTCATCAAAGCCCGTTTCGACGTGCGTATCGGATAGATGATCGAGGAGACCATGTGGAAGCCGATCGCTGACTTCAGCCGACGACGAGGTGCAGCAGACATCATCAGGCCGCTCGAGTTGAGAAAGGCGCTCCACGGCCTCACCGACGCAAGCCATGAATGCCATTTCCGGCTCTTCACCCGCGCCTGCCAGGCTGAACGCGGGGATGTCGGCGTACTTCAGATCGACCTGTTTTGGATGTGCCTGGCCCCCGACGAAGCACAGGCCTGGGGCCCAGCCCGAGCGCATAAAAAAATACCGCTCTGCAACATCGGCAGCGTCCGTGACGGAATTTCCATACTTGGTCGCCACGGCAGCAAGCAGCGTTTTGCCAGACGGGGCGTGAAGATCCAATTCCGCAAAATGAAAGGTGCCCATAGCTATCCTGTGGGAACTTCGACGTTAAGCGAGCGGCCGAGATCGCTTGTCAATTGAGATGCACGCGGCGCGTCTGCAAAGGCTGCGCGATGATGACAAAGTACACTCGGGAGTGCTCATCATAACATGCCGCGAGCGAACCCCGTTGGCGTAGATCCTCGATTGCTACCCAGATGTTTAGCTGCGCGTGGGGGCAGGCGTGCGAAATTTCCCAGGCTGAATGGCGTCGGTTCAACCCCGAACGTCCGCTCCAATTATTTCCGGAACTGTATCTTTTGTTGCGATCAGACCTTGTCTGTCATGCTATCGATACTCATCGTCGGCTAAGGCCAGTTGGGCGCCGACGGCTGTGAGACCATCAAAAAGCGCTCTCGCCTGTAAGGCTACAAGGAGCGCAGCCATGCCCTCTCCTCGGGAAACCATCGCGCTAGCCAGCTTCGACGCCGTTACGCGGGCCATGCTTCTCGCCATATTCGATGACGTTTGGGCCTCCTGCGAGGACCACAGCGAGTTGATGGCGTACCGCATCGCCGGAAACATCATCGATGCCGCCCGCGCTGGCCAACGCTCGAAGGAAGCCATCCATCGCTTTGCGGCCGATACGGCTGGGTGCCACAACTGACGCCAGCGCTCGCCTCTGAAACGGAAAAGTTACCATGCCCCTGAACGGGCATAGCGTGAACCTTTTTGCAGTGCAGCGCGTTTAGGCTGAGATCACCTAACCCAGCCTACGGGGCCTCCATCGTGAACGAAGAGATCATGCAACTCCGGCGCGCGCTCGACAGCGCGATCTACTCACTCGAGCAGATCAAGCGCCGGGCGGAAAGTGGCGCCACTTCCGAAACATCGGATTGGGATTGCCTCGTGATTGCGGAGGCTGCCGAGGCCGCGATCGAGCGTATCGCCACGCAGTATGAGCAGCCGAAGTGCGCCGCCATACACCCGGCACTCGAGAACGAAGGCAGGTATCGCGCCGTTGTGGTTGCCTGAGGTTCGTCATGGCGGCCCCGCGTGAGGTCATTGCGCATAGCCAGTTCGACGACGAGACGCGCGAGATGCTGCTTGGTGTGTTCGACGACATCGCGCGCCGTTGCAGTCTGAACGAGACAACAGCCATCACTTTGGTCGATCGCATCCTCGCAATTGCCGAGCTGGGCGAGCGCGACCCGCGGCGCATCGGGGAGCAGGCTTCGGCGGGATTGCCCGCAGCCTAAGCGCTTGTGATCATCCGCCTGCGCGTTCCCTATGCGCGACACTGGCCGGCACGATCATGGGTGTGCGCGCCACATCGGCCACTGCGCTGAATAATGTCGCTGCGACCCGCTCGCCATCGACCTGAACAGCAAGGTTCTCGGCATTCGCTATATAAATGGTGTGAGCGGGCATCATTTCGATAGTTGATGCGCCCTCCAGGCGTCCCGTGACGAGACGGACGACCTCAAGGAGACGCTCCCGCCGATTGGTTGCGCGTGAGATCACGACATTGAAGCCGGGTGACAGGACGGTTGTCCGCGGCGAAAGGAGAAAGCGACCGCCGTACCGCGCGGCGTTTGCGACGACCAGCCACGAAGCGGCGCATTCCTTGCCGTCGATCGTGACATCGAAGCTCCGTGGCTTTTGTGCGAGCACCCTCAGGATCGGCCAGCCAAAAGCCGACTTGCCGATCCGGCGCTTCAGTTCGATCGGCAGGCGGGCGATGATCTCGCCGTCGAAGCCGGCGCCGAGCATCAGCAGGCATGGCGCACCATTGACGCTTGCCGTGGAGAGGTCGATCACTGGACCGTGCAGCAGCATTTCTGCGATTGCGCCCGCGGTGCGCGGAAGCTG
>JAEYYJ010000289.1 GCA_023430845.1 Pseudomonadota bacterium | reverse complement strand
GCGTCATTTGGCGTGGTGTTCATGTCGCGCTTTCTGCGCCGCCCGGTTTGTGACCGTCAGCATCAACGCCGCCCCAAAAGACGGTCCACCCTGGCTACCAAGCCCGGTTGATGACTGCAAGGATAGCCCTGCGCCTTTATTGGCTCGTTGTTTGTGCGCTAAGCGGCGGTGCCTGTGGCGGGCGACTCCAGCTCGGCATCGAGCGCGCCATCGGGCTCGAGGTGGGGCGCCCCACCGCACCAGTTGGTGAGAACGAGATCGAGATCGTCGGGCTCGAAGGGCTTTGCGAGATAGTCGTCCATGCCGCCGTCGAGGCAGCGCTTGCGGTCCTCGCTGAAGGCATTGGCCGTGAGCGCGACGATCGGCGGGCGGCGATGCCCGGCCTCGTCGAACATCTCCTTGATAAGCCGCGTCGCCTCGAGACCGTCGATCTCCGGCATGAGCACGTCCATGAACACGAGGTCGAAGTCCGGTGCGCTGCCGTCGATCGTCGCCCGCAGCGCCTCGACGGCCTCGCGGCCATTGGTGACGCGCTCGACGCGGCAACCCGAGCGCTCGATCATCCGCGTGGCGAGCAGCGCGTTGATGTGATTGTCCTCTGCGAGCAGCACGCGGATGCCGTTGTGCTCGCCATCGGACGTGTCGGTGCGGGGCCGGTCGCGTTGCGGCAGTGCCGCCGCCGTGCGCGGCGTCACCGCGCGCGTGATAATCTGTGTCACAATCGATGAAGGGCGGACGGGGCGGACGAGATAGGCATCGAAGCCGCTGGCCTTGAAGGCTGGCAGCGAGGGGCGGCTCGACGGCTCGATCAGTACCACGCCACGCACCGCGCTCTTGTCGCCATCGCGCAGCGTCTCGAGTAGATGACGCGCGGTCTCAACGCCGCTTTCGCCGCCGATCAGGAGTGTGCTGAAGCGTCTGGCCGGTCCGCGAGAACCGCGCGTCAGGCGATGGGCGTCGGCGATGCTGCTCTCGACGGCATCGAAGCCGAGCGAGCGCAGCACTTCGGCAACGATCCGCCGCTCGACGGGCCCATCCAGAGCAACGAGGATGACCTGCGGCTCGCCTGCGCGGGTCGGCACATCGAGTACGGGCCGGCTCAGTGGCATGACGCCGGCCGTCAGGCTCAGCGTGAACGTCGAGCCGATGCCGAGCGCGCTCGTCACCGAGATATCGCCACCCATGCCGCGTGCGAGACGCCGTGAGATGGCGAGGCCGAGACCGGTGCCGCCGCGTTGACGGCGCACGGTCTCGTCGGTCTGCTCGAACTCGCTGAAGAGGGCCGGCAGCGTGCTCTCGGCAATGCCGATGCCCGTATCGGTGATGCGGATCGACAGCCGAACGGTAGCGCCCGACGGCTCCATCTCGCCGTTGACGCGGACAGCGATACCGCCTCGATCGGTGAACTTGATGGCATTGCCGATGAGGTTCAGGAGGATCTGGCGCAGCCTCATGGCATCGCCGATCACGAGCTTGGGCAATGAAGGCTCGATCCACCAGGCGAGGTCGAGCTTCTTCTCGCTCGCCTTGGGCTGGAGAAGCTCGACGGCGGATTCGATGCACTGATCGAGCTCGAAAGGCTCGGCTGCGATCTCGAGCTTACCGGCTTCGATGCGCGAGAAGTCGAGGATCTCATCGATGAGCGAGAGCAGCGTGCGTGCTGATTCCTCTATAGCGCGGGCGTACGTGCGCTGGTCGGCGCTGAGCGGTGTCTCCGTAAGCAAGGCGGACATCCCGAGGATGCCGTTCATGGGCGTGCGGATTTCGTGGCTCATGGTCGCGAGGAACCGCGACTTCGCACGGTTCGCTGACAAGGCGGCGTCGCGCGCCGTCTCCAGCTCCTGCTCGATGCGGCGCTGATCCGTGATGTCGCGCCCGACACGCTGGATCTCGATGCCGAGGCCGTCGAGCGTGGGCGCCGTCTGCTGTTCGAAAGCAAACCAGCGCGGCCCGATCGGTGTCAGGATCCTGAGCTCGAAGGGCGGCGTTACGGCAGTATGCGCGCTTTCTGCTGCGGGCCAGCTCGCACCGCCGACGACCGCTGGCGCGAAGGTCGTACCGAGTACATCCTCGGCATCGACGCCGAAAGTCCGGCAGAACGACCGGTTCACGAATGTCAGCCGCCCTTCCATGTCCGTGCGGCTGATGACGTGGCTCTGGCGGTCGAGAAGGTCGCGATAGCGTCCCTCGTTGTCGCGCAGCTCCCACTCGAGATCCTTGAGGCGTTCGAGGCCGGGATGCGCCTCGCTGATATGGCCCGCTTCGGGGAGCCGCCGGCGTTTCCTGTCCCGGAGTGCGCGCGATGCGATGCGCTCGGCAACGCCGGGCCTCTGCAGCAGGCGCGCGAGCTTGCGCAGCACGATCGAGCCGTCGTGAATATTCAGCGAGGGCTCGCCATGGGAATGGCGGTGCCGTGTCCGGCCTTCGGACACAACTTCAGGCCCGGGCGATGGCGTTGCCTCGCCGTTATTGTCTTTGCGGTTGGGCACCGGACGCGAACTCCCCACGGCTCACCCTTAATGAACGCCGATCCAATCAGAGGAGTCTTGCTGAAGGATTACGCGCTTGGGCTAAAGTGACCGAACGGTTAAGACGACGACGACAATCGCTGCGGGTGCCGTCGCCGGCACTACGAAAGCGAACGAAACGCGAGGAAGGAGACGACACATGGGGCCGCTGAAGGGTGTCCGTATCATCGAAATGGCCGGCATCGGGCCGGCTCCGTTCTGCGGCATGATGCTGTCGGACATGGGGGCGGAAGTCATCCGGGTGGACCGTTCGGACGGTGCCGATCTCGGCCTTCCGGGCCGTGAGCCGCGCTTCGAGGTGCTCCACCGTGGCCGCCAGACCGTCGCCGTCGATGTGAAAAGCGCGGCCGGGCGCGATATCGTCCGCCGCTTGGTTAAGGACGCGGACGCGCTCATCGAGGGTTTCCGGCCGGGGGTCATGGAGCGCCTTGGGCTCGGTCCGCAGGCGCTGTGGGAGGTCAATTCGCGCCTCGTGTTCGGGCGCATGACCGGCTTCGGCCAGGATGGGCCGATGGCCCCGCGCGCGGGCCATGACATCAACTACATCGCGCTATCGGGTGCTCTCCATGCCATCGGGCAGAAGGATGGCCCGCCCATTCCGCCACTCAATCTGGTCGGTGATTTCGGCGGCGGCGGTATGCTGCTGGCCTTCGGCGTGCTCTGCGGCATCCTCGAAGCGCGCTCATCCGGAAAAGGTCAGGTCGTCGATGCTGCCATGGTCGATGGCGCCTCGCTGCTCATGGCCGGCATCTACGGCTTTCTCGGCAGCGGCATGTGGAAGGACGAGCGCGGCGAGAACATCCTCGATACCGGCGCGCCATGGTACGGCGTCTATGAGACCAAGGACGGCAAGTGGGTGTCGATCGGCTCGATCGAGAAGCGCTTCTATGCCGACCTCCTGGAACGCCTCGGCATTGCGGGGGAGGATCTGCCCAAGCAGTACGATCGCGCGCGCTGGCCGGAGCTTGCCAAGCGCTATGCGGATGTCTTCAAAACGAAGACGCGCGACGATTGGTGCGCCATCTTCGCGGACAGCGATGCCTGCTTCGCGCCTGTCCTCGCCATGAAGGAGGTCGGTGCCCACCCACACAATGCCGCCCGCGCGACCTTCGTCGAGCGTGACGGCGTCGTTCAGCCGGCGCCTGGGCCGCGTTTCAGCCGGACGTCGCCCGAAATCGCCGGATCTCCCAAGGCTGCCGGTACGGATAGCGAGGCAGTATTGAAGGCAGCGGGCTACTCATCGAGCGAAATTGCTGCTTTCATCGAGGCTGGCGTCGTCAGCACGCCGCGCTGAGACAAGAACAACAAGCAGGAAACACTCGAATGGACTTCTCTTTCACCGAGGAGCAGCAAGGCATCCGCGATGCGATCCTCAAGATCTGCGCGCGGCTCGGCGACAGCTATTGGCTTGAGAAGGATCGCCACGGCGGCTTCCCCGTGGAACTGCATCAGGCACTCGCGGCCGATGGTTGGCTCGGCATTGCCATGCCGGAGCAGTACGGCGGTGCCGGCCTCGGCATCACTGAAGCCGCAATCATGATGCAGGCCATCGCGGAATCCGGCGCCGGCATGCAGGGCGCGTCTGCGATTCACATGAACATCTTCGGCCTCAATCCGGTCGTCGTCTTCGGTACCGAGGAGCAGAAACAACGCCACCTGCCGCCGCTCATCGCCGGCAAGGAAAAGAGCTGCTTCGCCGTCACCGAGCCGAACGTCGGTCTCGATACAACGCGCCTCAAGACACGCGCCGTACGCGACGGGAACTCGGGCTACAAGGTCCACGGCGCCAAGATCTGGATTTCGACGGCTCAGGTTGCCGAGAAGATGCTGCTGCTCGCGCGTACGACGCCGCTGGAGGACGTCAAGAAGCCGACCGAAGGTCTCTCGCTCTTCTACACGACGATCGATCGCAAGACAGTCGAAGTGCGCGAGATCGAGAAGATGGGCCGCAAGGCGGTCGACTCCAATCAAGTCTTTTTCGACGGCTTCCATATTCCGATCGAGGATCGCATCGGTGAGGAAGGCAAGGGCTTCCAATACATCCTGCACGGCATGAACCCCGAGCGCATTCTGATCGCCTCGGAGGCTGTCGGCCTCGGGCGTGTGGCCATCGAGCGCGCCACCCAATACGCCAAGGATCGTGTCGTGTTCGGCCGCCCGATCGGCAAAAACCAGGCTATTCAGCACCCGCTCGCGCGCTGCTGGATGAACTTGGAGGCGGCGAACCTGATGGTCTTCAAGGCGGCGTCGCTCTACGACCGCGGGTTGCCTTGCGGCATCGAGTCGAACGCGGCGAAGTATCTCGCGGGCGAAGCGGGCTTCGAGGCTTGCGAGACCGCGATCATGACCCACGGCGGCATGGGCTACGCGAAGGAGTTCCACGTCGAGCGCTACCTGCGCGAGATCATGATCGCGCGCATTGCGCCCGTGTCGCGCGAGCTCGTTCTCTCGCACGTTGCTGAGCGGCAGTTGGGATTGCCGAAGAGCTATTGATGGTGCCGGGCACAACGCAGTCCCTTCTCCTCGTAAGAACGGGGAGAAGGGGAAGAGAGTGCAGTCCGGCTCGTACCCTCAATTCTCGTCGTGATTGGTGATAGCGACACGATCGGGGTCTTCCTGGATGCGGCGTTCGAAGCTCAGGAAGTCATAGTACCCGCAGCGGCCCGGGCCGGGATAAGCTCGGCACGTCGAAGGGCGAGCGTGGTAGATCGTGCAGCGGCGCGCCTCGGTATCGAAAAACCGGCAGATCTTGCCGAAGTGCGGATCGGCCTTGCGCCGCATGAGGTATTTGTGACCGTGCGCGCTCTTGGTGAAGCGCTTCTTTGCCGTGTCGAAGCTGAGCTCGTGATAGCGCGCCAGCCGCTCGACATCGCGCTTCGTGATGGCGATCACCGGATAGGAGCAGCAGAATCCGGGGCACTTCGTGCAGTTGTACACGTGGTGAGAATCCTCATGAGCGTGTCGCGGGCTGCATAACAGCTTGAACACAAGGCGTGCAAGCACAAC
>JAEYYJ010000258.1 GCA_023430845.1 Pseudomonadota bacterium | reverse complement strand
GCTCACGCCGGCCTCTGCCAGAACGATCTCGATCTTCGAGTGCCTCACGCTGAAGCTATTTACCTCGCACGTGGCGCATTGTTGTCGACGACCTGCTGATAGGCGACGAGGTCGAGGAAGGCCTCGGTTTCCCTGACGACGCCGTTGCTCATCCGGAAGATCCAGACGAATTGATTTGCATAGGGCGCGCCCGAGGTCGTGGTGGCTGATCCGTCGAAGCGGACGATCACAGTATCGCCGATTGCCCAGATGTGGCGGACCTTCGGAACAATGGGGGTCGCGAGGCGGCTGACGAGAGGGAGCGAAGCCCGCTCGACGAAATCCTTGAGACCGATGTATGTGCCGGCCACCGGTCCGGAGCCAGGGATGGTCCACCTCACGTCCGGAGCCAGAAGCTCAGCAAAGACATTGCCGCCCTCGGCCCATTTATCGAAAGCCTGTCGTACGATCGCTTCGTTTCGCGCCGCCATATCGCTAGCCTGTGCGTGTGCGGGCACGGACAGAAGAGCGGAGGCGAGGAGCAACGCGCTGGCTGATCGGGTCATGCGTCGAGCCGTATCGGAGAACGTCATTTCTCGGTTCCTTTCATGATGAGTTCGCAAGCGTCATCAGTGCGACGACGCCGTGGGCCGGATCGTGATTTCGGTCGTATCGACGCTGTCAGGAGCCTCGATTACCTGGCGGATGGCGCGGGCGATATCGGCCGGCTGCAGCGCGATCGCGCGATATCTGTCCATCGCGGACATCGTTTCTTCGTGCGTGATGGTCGAGGCCAGATCGCTTTCGACGACACCAGGATTGACGCATGTGACGCGGATCTTCGTGCTTTCCTGACGCAGCCCATCGGAAATGGCGCGCACGGCGAATTTCGTGGCGCAGTAGACGGCGGCTGTGGGCACGACCTGCAGCGCCCCGATCGAGCCGACGTTGATGATCTGGCCTCTGTCCTGTCGCTCCATGATCGGCAGAACCGCGCCGATGCCCCAGAGCACGCCCTTCATGTTCACATCGACCATGCGCTCCCATTCATCCTGCTTTCCGGCGGAAAGCGGCGACAGAGGCATCACGCCGGCATTGTTGACCAGGACGTCGATACGTCCCCAGAGATCGAGCGCGGCTTGCGCGAAGTCAGCCATCGAGGCCCGATCCGTGACGTCGAGCACACGCGTTTCTGCCGTGCCTCCCGCCTCGCGGATTTTGGCCGAGATCGCCTCGATCCGCTCGTGCCGACGCGCTCCCAGCAGGACCTTCGCACCTTGGGCCGCCAACTCGCGGGCGATACTCTCGCCGATGCCGCTCGAGGCGCCGGTGACCAGAATGGTCTTGTCCATGATCCGCTCCTTTCCGTGAATGCTGATGGAAAGGTGGACCGTCTCAACTGTCGCCGGTATCACTCGATTGATCGACTGGATGGTTAGCAAAATTTGACAATGAAACTCGACCTGAACCTTCTCCCTCTGTTTCAGGCGGTGGCCGAGGAGAACAATTTCCGCGCCGCCGCCGATCGCCTGGGGGTGACGCGCTCCGCCGTCAGTCAGGGCATCCGGCGGCTCGAGGACGGCATCGGGATGGCGCTCGTTACGCGCACGACGCGCTCGGTTCGGTTGACCGAGGCTGGAGAGAGGCTGTTTGCGGCCCTGTCGCAGCCCATGTCTGACATCATGGAGGCGCTGGAGCATCTGGCGGCCGAGGATCAGCCGCGCGGACTGTTGAGGCTCGCTGTCACCTCGATCGCCGAAGAGTTCCTGTCAGGCCCTCTCCTCGCGCAATATGCGGAAGCAAATCCGGCGGTGACGATCGATGTCACGGTAACCGATGAGGAGTTCGATATCGTCGCGGCGGGGTTCGATGCGGGTGTCCGTTTGGGCGAAGTGATCGAGCAGGACATGATCGCCGTGCCGGTCGGAGGTCAGCAGCGCGAAGCGGCGGTTGCCGCGCCGAGCTACCTGGCCATTCATGGGGCGCCTTCACATCCACGCGACTTGGTTCACCATCGCTGCATCGGTTGGCGCCCAGCTCCGAATGTTGCTCCCCATCGCTGGGAATTCGAGGAGAATGGCATCGCCTTCGATGTCGCGGTCGAGCCGCAGATCACGACAAATGATCTTCGCCTGATGCTGCGTTCCGCACTTTGCGGAGCTGGGATCACGTTCGCGCCGCGCGAGACATTCCGGCCCCATGTGGAGAGAGGCGAGCTTGTCTGGCTGCTCGAGGATTTCCTGCCGTCCTTTCCAGGTTTCTATCTCTACTTTCCGCAAAGACGGAACATGGCGCCAAAGCTTCGCGCTTTGGTGGAGCATGTCCGCCGCTGGAACGGATAGGCGAAGGGTCGATCGCCGTACGCCCGGCATCAGCGGGGAAACGCTGCCGTAACGCTGGTGAACATTTCATTTAGAGAGACTTCAGCCTCGCCCTCAGACGATCAGCCGCAAAATCCAGAAATACGCGCATCTTGGATGGCAGTGCGCCGCGGCTGGCGTGTAGCAGATGAACTGGAAGCGGCTCGATCTCATACTTCGCGAGGATGATCTGCAGCTACCTCTCAATGGTCTCGACAAAGCTCATGACCTTGTTTTTCGAGTGAGGAGCGGTGCGTAGATGATCACGAAGCCGCCGAATGCCGCGACCCATGCGGCTGCCGAGAGATGCAGCATCGGCTCGCGCAGCAGGTCGAATGCTGCCGAGATGCGCGCCAGCGCCGATATGATTGCTGCAAGGTAGATGAACTGGATCTGGCGCGTCGCGGTGAGCGGACGGCCCGTGTGGCCGAGGCTGGCCCGCGTCATGACGGCGAGCGTCATGGTGCCGATCGCCCCGACCGTCCAGCCGTGCAGCGCGCCCGAGGGGGCGACGACATCGGGACGCACGATGCCGAGCGCGAGCAGGAAGAAGCCGACCGGAACGAACGCATAGGCGACGTGGAGGATCAGCACGAGCGGCTCTGCGACGGTGCGTTCGCCGGACCAGCGTGCGAGTCGGGCACCATTCATGAGGCCGGCGGCAAGCGCAAGAACGGCGGTGGCCGTGGCGTGCGGTGCGCCGACCCAGACGGCGAGGGCAATGCCGCTCACGATCATGACGACGGCATCGAAGCGGTCGAAGGGTGCCGGCAGCCGGCCGGGTTCGCGGCGCGCGAGCCAGTTGCGCGTGAAGCTCGGAATGATGCGGCCGCCGATCAGCATGATAAGGAGGACCGTCGCGCCGATGCCGAGGCGCGTGCCGTGCCCGTTGCCCAATCCCTCGTTCGCCTCCAGGTGGAACCAGCCGTTGCCGATCAGAATCAGCGTGACGCCTATCAGCACCTTCAGATTGCTCGTGTTGCCGCCCGCGATGATCTCGCGCGCGATCACGGCGCCGACGGCCACCAGAAAGGCCATGTCTATCGCCGCCGCGGGCCATGCGCCGATGAGTTGCGAGAAGAAGATCGCCATGCGACCTGCGCTCCAGACGAAGAAGAGAAGCGCCAGGCGAGCGCCGACGATCGGCAGGCGCCCGGTCCAGTTCGGCACGGCCGTAAGAAGGAATCCGGTCACGATCGCGGGTACGTAGCCGAAGATGAGCTCATGTGTGTGCCATTCGATCGGCGCGAGCGTGCTCGGGAGCGACAGGTGCCCGCTCAGTATCGGGAGCCAAAGCGCAACCGCGATCGCCGCCCACAGCGCACCGAACAGGAAGAATGGACGAAAGCCGTAGCTGAACAGCGGCGGACCGGCATAGGCGCGGATCTGTGCGGCACTCGTGGTCATGGTCGCCTCCTGCGGGGCTCGTATGGTGACTATGCGCGGCTGGTGCCGGCCGGATGCCGCACGCACTTGCCGCGCCACGCAGCGGAGGAGACTGAAAGCGAATGCCGGTTCGAGCACTCTGGCTCACCCTCGGCCTCGTCTCGACGGCTTGCGGCGTTGCTGGCGTCGTTCTCCCGCTCGTCCCCACCACGCCCTTTCTCCTGCTCGCGGCGTATGCGTTCGCTCGATCTTCGCCGCGCCTTCACAACTGGATCATGACGCACCCGCGGCTGGGCCTGCCCATTGCACACTGGAACAGGCACGGTGCCATCAGTCGCCGCGCGACGATGGCGGCCATGGCGGCGACCTTTATGACAAGCGTGCTTCTCGGCGTCTCCGGCATCAATCTCATTGCTCAGGCGACTGTCCTCGGCGGCGTGGCGACGTTCGTCCTGACGCGGCCGGATGTGCCCAATGGAGAGTAGTACCCGCGCTACGGCGCCTGAAGCGCCGGCGCGTCGGGCTTGTCGCGTGCCTTGTCGACGCTGGCAAAGCCGAGCTTTCGACAGGCGGCGGCCGTGTCCGGCGGGAGATCGTCGAGAAGGTACTCGACGGCGAGATCGCCGGCAAAGCTGCGCCACGGGTCCAGGTTGCCATACGGCACCGCGACCAGAACCGGCACGCCGGTCTCGACCGCGTCGACGATCAGGGAACGGCAGCCGCCGCCTTCGCACTCGGTCTTGCCGAACTTGTTGACGATCAGGAGATCGGGCGCAGCTGCCAGTGAGTTGCGAACACGTACTACCGCATTGATCAGCGCCTCGACGTCGAGTCGACAGCCGCGTGCGCCCTCTCCGCGATCCTGTGAGACGGCCATCGTCTCTCCGGTTGTCAGGTCTTCCATCAGCATATCGCAGCGTGATCGCCCGACACGAATGCGGTCGCGCTGGAGAAGGCCGGCGAGCCTGTAGCCTGCCGAAAGGAGATGATCGACGATGTCATTGAGGATCGGGCCGACGCGCGCGCCGTCTCCATAGACGATAGCAACGATGGGGGCCGATGGGGTGGTTGCGGGCATGGTGGTGTCTCCCGAGGTACGTCAGAAAGGGTGAAAGGAGCGGCAGGCTGCCGGGCTCATCATGGGATGTGGGTTGCGGCTATGCATCGCGGCCGTCCGCAGTCGGCGCGCAGCATGGTGCGTCCGGAGGCTGGCGCAGCTCGAGTTTCTCGAACACATCCATGGCCTGACGACGCACGGCGCTGATCGGCTCGGCCGGATCACAAACCCGCTGATCGATGGAGAGAAGATTGTCACGCTCCGCGATCGACGAGAGATGCGGGCCGAGATCGCGCAGCAAGCCGTCGTGAATGGCATAGATCCAGCCGTGCACGTGCAGCGCCTGTCCGCGCGCCCAGGCATTCTCGACGATGGGCGTTGCCGCGAGGCGCCGAACCTGCATCTCGATATTGACCTCGCAGAGACGATTCAGGCGCGCCGCGCGATCCGTGATGGCATCGATGCGCGGACGGTGCTTGTGGTACATCATCGTAAGGGGCTGCAGCCAGTGATCGAGCATGGAGCCGCGCTCGCTCGCCAGCGCCTGCTGTACGCCGCCGCAGCCGTAGTGCCCGCAGACGATGATGTGCTCGACGCCGAGGTGGTCAACGGCAAACTCGAGCACCGACAGGATGTTCATGTCGCTGGTGTGGACCATGTTGGCGATGTTGCGGTGAACGAAGATCTCACCGGGGTCCATGCCGAGTATGTCGTTGGCGGCGACGCGGCTATCGGAGCAGCCGAGCCAAAGGTAGCGTGGCGCCTGCTGCTCGGCCATGCGGCGGAAGAAGCCGGGATCGTCGCGCGTCTTGCGATCTGCCCACGCGACGTTGCGGTCGAAGAGATGGTCGAGTGTGCGTGACATGGGCTTCGCCTTGGCGCGCGTGCGGCCTCAATGGTCGTGCTTGGCATGGCCGCCGCAGGTGCAGCCTGCGTGGGGTGGAGGCGGCCCTTTCACTGCGTCGGCCTTTAGCGCCCAGCGGAGCATGCGCTCAAGAGCCGTCTTGGCGGGGTCCGCGCTGCGCTCCATCGCGGTCATCAGCCTCAGCCAATCTTCGTCGCTGCCCAGAGCGGCGAAGCGGCGCGCGGCGTTGGCGACATACTCGCCGGGACTCTCGCCGTAGCGCTCGCCCGTGGCCTGCACCTCCGCAAAGAGAACGATGTCGCCGAGCGCTTCGAGCGCGGACGCGGCGTCATCCTCGATTGCCAGATGATCCATCAACGTGCCGAGCTGCATAGCCGGTCTCCTATTGCACGAGGGGGGTGGCAGAGGCATCGAAGGCGACGCCGGTGATCTCGGCGCGCCCGGCGAGGATCTCGATGTACTGGCGGATAGCGACACGGCGCACTTTCTCGTCGAGCCACCCGGCGATGCGAGACTGCACCATCTCAAAAGGCAGGTCGCGCCCCTCGATCCGCCGGTCGACGCGTACGATATGGAAGCCGTAGCGTGTCTCGACCGGTGCCGGTGCGACTGCGCCGACAGGCATCGAGGCGAGGGCGCGCTCGAACTCGGGTACCGTCTGGTCAGGTCCGATCTGGCCGAGATTGCCGCCCGACGCGCCGGAGGGACAGGCGGATCGGCTGCGGGCGATGTCGTCGAAGGCGGTAGGATCGTGCATCAGCGCCGTGATGATCGCGTCGGCCTGCTCGCGTGCGGCACGCCGCGCATCGCGGTCGCCGGCAGGCGCCGCCAGCAGGATGTGCCGCACCTCGTAGATGTCAGGCGTGCGCAGGCGCCGGCGGTTGGCCTCGTAGTAGCGCAGGCAGGCTGCGGCGTCGGCGATCGGCGTGCGAACTTCGCGTTCGACGAGCTGTCGCACGAGCGCTTCCTCGTCAGTCTCACGCCGGCCCTCCTCATCCGCGAGCGGATGCGGCTGGAGGTTCAGCCGGCGAGCTTCCTGAAGAAGTAGCTCACGGACGACGAGCGCGCGGGCGGCCGCGAGCCACGCATCGATGGGCTTTGTCGCGGGATGGTTCTGCGCCTCGCGCGAGATTGCGGCCCGCGGAATGGCGATGCCGTTGACACTCACCGTCTTCTGCTTCGTCGTGATCACCGGCTTGATCGCGCAGCCGGCAGATGCAGCATGAGTAGTCATGGCAGTCACTCCGCGGGTTCGATGGGACGCCGCACGCCGCCTGAGGCCAGCGGCTTACGGGTCCGCACCACTTGATAGCCGCGCCGACCGAGGTACCAGACGGGCGCCGACCAGATGTGCACGAGGCGTGAGAACGGAAAGACGAGGAAGATGGTCATCCCGAGCACGAGATGCGCGAGGAATGGCCATTCCAGCCCTTGAAGTGTCGCGGGATCAACGGGCTGAAGCGTGACGATACCTTGCGCCCAATGTGAGAGCGTCAGCATCGCCGACCCGTCACGATGGCCGAGAGAGTAGGGCAGCGTTATGAGGCCGAGCGTCAGTTGAGCCCAGAGGATGAGCAGCACAACAATGTCCATCACGGTGGATGTCTGCCGAATGCGCGCGTCGAAGAGGCGGCGGTGCAGCAGCAGCGTGAGACCGATGAAGCAGGCTGCACCGGCAATTCCGCCGGCGATCACGGCAATGATCTGCTTCTGTGGTACGGTCATCACGAGAGTGTAGACGGATGTCGGCGTGAGTAGGCCTACGGTGTGGCCGAAAACGAGGAACAAGATGCCGAAATGGAAGAGATTCGAGCCCCAGTAGAGTTGGCGTTTGCGCAGCATCTGGCTGGAGCTGGCCTTCCAGCTATACTGATCGCGATCGAAGCGGATCAGACTGCCGATGATGAATGTCGACAGGCAGAAGTAGGGATACCAGACGAAGATAATGCGGAAGATTACGTCGCGCATGGTGAGACTCCTTACGCGCGGTGAGCTGGCGAAGTCGTGACGACAGTGCGTGGCCCGGTCCCTGGAGCCGGCTCCGTGCCGGGCGCGGGACGCCGGGCCTGCCGCAGCTTCGAGGCGAGACTGTCGACGCCGCACGCGCTCTTCGCGGCGCCGGGGCCGAACGTGACTTCCTCGTCCTCCCACGCTGCATCGAGTGCTTCGAGATCGTCGGGCTCGGGATCGGGTTCGTCGCGAAGGGCTGCCAGCGCAGCTTCATCAAGCTTGGCTTTCGAGAGGGCGACGAGCGCTGCAAATACGGCTTCATAGGGAGATTTGCGCTTTGCCAGTCGCTCACGCAGCGCCGCGAAGACATGCCCAGGCTGGCCGATAAGCTCGATGGCCTCGGCCGGTGCGCGTGTCGCCGCATACTCGAGAAAGAGCGGCAGGAAATCCGGCAGCTCCGTTGTCGTTGGCGAATAGCCGCCGTCCTCGTAGAGCTTGATGAGGTCGACCATCGCCTGCCCCCGGTCACGGCTTTCCCCGTGCACGTGCTCGAAGAGATGAAGCGACAGCGATCGAGTGCGATCGAACAGCAGGATGTAGCGCTCCTGTGCGTCAAACAGGTCGCGCCCAGCAATGTCTTCGATCAGATCGATCACAGCGGCTAGATCGCGCCGCTTGAGCACACCCTCACGCGCGAGGACGGATTTCAGCTCCGGCGCGGCGGCCTGCATTTCCTCGCTCGGATAGGTGAGCAAAGCGGAGAGAGCCTTGAGCGTCCGCATATGTCAGACCTCCACCTTCGCGCGGTCGTTCTTGAGCTTCACGCCGCCGAACAGATTGACCTTGTTGTCGCTCGGCATGCAGCCGTCGCCGAACGTGAAGCCGCACTGGCCACGCAGCTCGTAGGCATCCTCCGTCACTTCCCGGTGCGCGGTCGGTATGACGAAGCGGTCCTCGTAATTCGCGATCGCCATGATGTGATACATCTCCTCGATCTGCTGGCCGGTCAGGCCGACCTTCTTCGCGATCGCTTCATCGATCACGCCGTCGATCGTTTTCGCCCGCATGTAGGCGCGCATCGCAAGCATGCGTTCGAGGCCCGTAGCAACAGGCTTCTCGTCCCCCGCCGTCAGAAGGTTGGCGAGATACTTGAGCGGGATGCGGAGCGAGCGGACGTCGGGCATGGCGCCGTCTGTTCCCATCTTGCCGGCTTCGGCCGCCGCGGTGATCGGCGAAAGCGGCGGCACGTACCAGACCATGGGCAGCGTGCGGTACTCGGGATGGAGCGGGAAGGCGACCTTCCATTCCATCGCCATCTTCCAGATCGGCGACTTGCGCGCAGCGTCGAGCCAAGCATCGGGCACGCCATCGACGCGCGCCTGCGCGATTACAGCCGGATCGCTCGGATCGAGGAACAGCTTGAGCTGTGCCTCGTAGAGATCCTTCTCGTCGGGTGCGCTTGCGGCTTCCTCGATGCGGTCGGCGTCATAGAGCACTACGCCCAGATAGCGGATGCGCCCGACGCAAGTCTCCGAGCAGACGGTCGGCTGGCCGGCCTCGATGCGCGGATAGCAGAAGATGCACTTCTCACTCTTCCCGCTCGACCAGTTGAAGTAGATCTTCTTGTACGGGCAGCCCGACACGCACATGCGCCAACCGCGGCACTTGTCCTGGTCGATGAGGACGATGCCGTCCTCCTCGCGCTTGTAGATCGCTCCCGAGGGGCAGGCCGCGACGCACGTCGGATTGAGGCAGTGCTCGCACAGCCGCGGCAGGTACATCATGAACGTGTTCTCGAACTGGCCGTAGATCTCCTTTTGAACACCCTCGAAGTTCACGTCGGCGGAGCGCTTCGAGAATTCGCCGCCGAGGATCTCCTCCCAGTTGGGGCCCCACTCGATCTTCTCCATGCGTTGGCCCGTGATCAGCGAGCGCGGGCGCGCCGTCGGAAACGCCTGAAGCTCGGGCGCCTTCTGCAGGTGCTCGTAGTCGAAGGTGAAGGGCTCGTAGTAGTCGTCGATCTCGGGGAGATCCGGGTTGGCGAAGATGTTGGCGAGGATGCGCCACTTGCCGCCGATGCGCGGCTCGATCCGGCCGTTGCGCTTGCGCTTCCAGCCGCCGTTCCAGCGATCCTGGTTCTCCCATTCCTTGGGATAGCCGATGCCCGGCTTGGTCTCGACGTTGTTGAACCACGCGTATTCCATACCTTCGCGGTTGGTCCACACGTTCTTGCAGGTGACCGAGCAGGTGTGGCAGCCGATGCACTTGTCGAGGTTGAGCACCATCGCGATTTGAGCGCGAATTTTCATTTCTCTTGTCCTTTATTCGGCGGCCTGGATGGTGGCGGTGGCGGGTGCAAGCGGGCGCTCCAGCCAGTCGACATGGCTAAGCTTGCGCACGACGACGAACTCGTCGCGATTGGTGCCGATGGTCCCGTAGTAGTTGAAACCGTAGGCGAGCTGGACGTAGCCGCCGATCATGTGCGTGGGCTTCAGCACCGTGCGGGTCACCGAATTGTGTATGCCGCCGCGCTGCCCAGTCATTTCGGAGCCGGGCACGTTCACGATCTTCTCCTGCGCGTGGTACATGAAGACCGTGCCTTCCTTCATGCGCTGCGAGACGACCACCCGCGCGACGAGCGCGCCATTGCTGTTGTAGGCCTCGACCCAGTCGTTATCGACGATGTCCGCTCTGCGCGCGTCGGTCTCGCTCAGCCAGACGATCGGCCCGCCGCGTGACAGCGTGAGCATGAGCAGGTTGTCGGTGTAGGTGGAGTGGATGCCCCACTTCTGGTGCGGCGTGATGAAGTTGAGGACGATTTCCTTCTCGCCGTTCGGCTTCATTCCCTGCACGGGCTTGATCGCGCGCAGATCGACGGGTGGGCGGTAGACGCAGAAGCCCTCGCCGAACGCGCGCATCCAGAGGTGGTCCTGGTAGAGCTGCTGACGTCCGGTCAGTGTCCGCCAGGGGATCAGCTCGTGCACGTTGGTGTAGCCGGCGTTGTAGCAGACCTTCTCGCTTTCCAGTCCGGACCAGGTCGGCGCCGAGATGATCTTGCGTGGCTGCGCGACCACATCGCGGAAGCGGATCTTCTCGTCCTCCTTGGGAATGGCGAGGTGGGCGTGCGCGCGGCCCGTCGTCTTCGAGAGCGACTCCCAAGACTTCACGGCCACCTCACCATTTGTCTCCGGTGCCAGCATGAGCAGGACTTCGGCCGCATCGATGTCGCTGTCGATGCGCGCCATGCCCTGCGTCGCGCCAGGCTCGGTCACGACGCCGTTGAGGTTCTTTAGATGCTCCACCTCGTGGCCGGTCTGCCAGGCAATGCCCTTGATGCCGTTGCCGATCTTCTCCATCAGCGGCCCAAGCGCCGTGAACCGCTTATAGAGGTTCGGATAGTCGCGCTCGACGACCGCGACGGCAGGCATGGTCTTGCCGGGGATCGGCTCGCACTCGCCCTTCTTCCAGTCCTTGGGCTCGAAGGCCTGCGCGATCTCGCCGGGGCTGTCGTGCATCAGCGGCGTCAGCACGACATCCTTCTCGACGCCGAGGACTTCGGGTGCCGCCTCGGAGAAAGCCTTTGCAATCGCCTTGTAGATCTCCCAGTCCGACCTTGCTTCCCAGGCGGGATCCACCGCGCCGGTCAGCGGATGGATGAAGGGGTGCATGTCGGA
>JAEYYJ010000254.1 GCA_023430845.1 Pseudomonadota bacterium | reverse complement strand
CGCGCGCCGCGTCGATCGCCGCGTAGCAGGTGTCCGCGGCGCTCGCCGAAATGGCGAACGATATGCCCGAAAGATGCAGCACGCGGGCACCGCGTATGACGGCGAGCGGCAGATCGACGGGGCGCATGCGGCTCGCCGCGGAGCCTGTCCGGAAGAACGAGAACTGGTGGCCATTCTCGCTGTGTGTCACGAAATAGATGCCCGTAGGGGCGTCCTGATCGCTCTCCACCGTGCTCGCGTCGACCCCCTCGCGCGCCCATAGATCGCGCAGCATCTGGCCGTAGATGTCATCGCCGAGGCGCGTGAAGTAGGCGACCTTCGCGCCCTGGCGTGCGGCGGCGATGGAGAAATTCGAGGTATCGCCGCCGAAGCCCTGAAGGTAATTGCGCGAGCCCGCGCCGCCCGACTGGTTGAACTCCACCATTGGCTCGCCGATTGCGAGGATCTCAGGCATTCGTCGAGCATTCATGCCGCTGTCCCCCTCGCTACGCCGCGTCAGCCTCTTGTCAGGCCTGCCGGTTCGGCGCCGACGCGGACCTGGAGCTTGCCGAAGTTGTCGCCCCGGAGCAGACCGATGAAAGCCTCGGGTGCCTTGGCAATGCCGCCGTCTACGATGTCCTCGCGATACTTGAGCTTGCCTTCGCGCACCCATTTGCCCATGCGGTTCATGGCGAAGGGGAAGCGGGTCAGGAAATCCGAGACGATGAACCCGCGCGTCGTCACGCGGCGGCCGACGAAGAAGCCCGGCGTGCGGGGGCCCATCTCGACGGCGTCCGAATTGTACTGCGAGATCGATCCGCAGATGGCGACGCGTGCCCAGAAATTGATGTTAGCGACTACGGCGTCCGTGACCACGCCGCCGACATTGTCAAAGTACACGTCGACGCCATCCGGGCAGGCCGCCTTGACCGCTGCGGTCAGGTCGCCGCCGGCCTTGTAGTCGACACAGGCGTCGAAGCCGAGTTCGTTCGTGACGAAAGCGCATTTCTTCGGCCCACCGGCAATTCCGACGGCGCGGCAGCCCGCGAGTTTCGCAAGCTGACCGACCACCTGTCCGACGGCACCCGAGGCTGCCGAGACGACGACCGTGTCACCGGGCTTCGGCTGGCCGACCTCGAAGAGCCCGAAATAGGCTGTGAGCCCCGGCATGCCGAGAATGCCGTTCGCAGTCGAGATCGGTGCGAGCGACGGATCGATCTTGCGCGCGGTGCCGCTGCTGACGCCGTATTCCTGCCAGCCGAGGCGCTCCTCGACGATATCGCCGACCTTGTAGACCGGGTTGTTGGACTTCACGACTTCGCCGACGATACCGCCCGGCATGACCTCGCCGATCTGCACGACCGGCGCGTAGGAGACCACGTCGCGCATCCGCCCGCGCATGTAGGGGTCGAGTGAGAGGTAGATGGCCCGAACGAGGATCTGGCCCGGGCCGGGTTCGGGCACAGGCCCCTCTTCGACCCGAAAATCCTGGCCTGACGGCTCGCCCGACGGGCGATTGGCGAGGACGACGCGGCGCTGGGTTTTCGGGATGTTTGGGCTTGTCATAAATATATTCCTCCGGCGCGCTCGCAGGGGCGCGATTTTCAGTTGGCGTACCTTGTAGCAGGTACGCGCCGGAGGATGAAATGCCCGGTGAAATGGCTGGCGCGCTCAGGCCAGAGCACCAATCCGGCGCAACGCGGTCGCGACTTCCTCGCGGCCCTGGGAGGACAGCGGGGCCTGTGGTGGTAGCGGGTCGCCGGCGTCGTAGCCCTGCAGCTTGAGCGCGCCTTTGATGCAGGCGGCGAGATTGTGTTTGGCAAAGGCCTGATTGAGGGCCCAAAGATCGCGCTGCAGCGCCATCGCGGCAGTCCAGTCGCCCTTTCGGCATAGGTCGTAGAGCGCCACCGATTGACGTGCGGCGACGCAGGCAGGTCCCGCCATCCAGCCGACGCCACCGATCAGCATTACGGCCGCGGGAATGTGTGCGGACGCGGCGAAAACCTTCATGTTTCCGCCGACCTGATTGATGATCGAAAGCAGGCGCCCCGTATTGTTCGAAGCGTCCTTGATGTAGCCGATGTTGCTGACCTCAGCGAGCTGGGCAATGGCCGGCAGAGAGAGGTCGGAGCGCTGAAAGTTCGGATTGGTATAGAGGACAACGGGCAGGTCCACCGCTTCCGCGATCGCTCTGAAGTACCGGACCACGCCCGCATCATCGATGGGGAAGTACGCCTCGAGAATAGCGAGAATGCCATCCACGCCGAGCTTCTGCCACGCGCGTGCCTGAGCTACCGCATCTCCAATGGTCGTTGCCGCGACACCCGCGACGACAGGTACACGGCGCTCCGCCGCTCTAACGACGGTTTCGACCACCTCGTGGCGCTTCGCGAAATCGAGGTAGGCGAACTCGCCTGTCGAACCGAGTGGTGTGAGCCCGTGCACGCCCTGTGAGATCAGATCGTTGCACAGGCGCGCGAGCACATCCCGGTTTATTCCGCCATCGGCCGTCGTCGGCGTGGCGAGATATGGGAAAACACCGTGAAAATCGGACATAATGCGTTAGTCTCGCTTCGCTGTCAGGTGACCTCGACGTGGAGGTCGCCGACGCCGTCGACGTGTCCGTGTAGCTTGTCGCCCTTCACGATGGCACCGACGCCCGACGGCGTGCCCGTCATGATGATATCGCCGGCTTTCAGCTCGAACAGCGTCGAGATGTAGGCGATCTGGCCCGGAATATCCCAGATCATTTGATTGAGATCGCCGGCCTGACGGCGCGTGCCGTTGACGTCGAGCCAGATGGCGCCTGTCGTCGGGTGCCCGATCTCGGACGCGGGGATGAGTGCGGTTGCCGGTGCGGAGTGCTCGAAAGCCTTGCCAATCTCCCAGGGACGCCCCAACTTCTTGGCTTCGCCCTGAAGATCGCGCCGGGTCATATCGAGGCCGATGCCGTAGCCCCAGACGTGCGACATGGCATCCTCGGTCTTGATGTCGCGCCCGCCGGACTTCAGCGCCACGATCATCTCGATCTCGAAATGCACGTCGGAGGTGCCGGGCGGATAGGGAAACTTGCCGTCCGTACGCAGGTTGTCCGGGTTCTTCTGAAAGAAGAAAGGTGGCTCCTTGTTGGGATCATGCCCCATTTCGCGCGCGTGCTCGGCGTAGTTGCGGCCGATGCAGTAGATGCGATGAACGGGGAACAGTTCGGACGAGCCGCGGACGGGCAGGGCCGCCTGACGCGGCGGGTCGATCACGTATTTCATTGGAATGGTTCCGGGTTCGAAGGAGGCGCACGGTATGCTGGCGCGATCAGAATGCCATCGCGGGCCGCCGGTCAAGAGTGAGCGTCGCGAAGCGGCCTTCGCGCAAGCGAATCGTGTGATCTCGGAATGCCAACTACGGAGGCACGGTGCCGCTTTTTCGGGGTAGAGGTGCGCTGCAAGCGGGGCGGTCTTTATTTTGTCCGGGTGCGACACCAGATATGTCCCGGTGGAGCGGGGGCATCATGCCGTTCCCGGATCGCGAAGACGTGATGCTCGGGCTGGCCTTCAGTATCGAACGAATTGCAGTTCCGCGTGCGCTGCCCTTAGAATGCGCTCAGCAGGAGATGTGCGGCCGGAACTCTATAGCTGGGGCCGCGGAGCTTACGGTTAGGACTTTCGAGCTTGGGAAGTGTTGGGGCTCGGGAATGCTGAAGCGAAGTTTACTGATGATGGCGGGCAAGAACGGAAACGGAGCGGACGGCGGCGATGGTGGCGACGGCGAAGGCAAGACCGGCCTCGTTACCAAGACGCGTCCAAAGACCAAGCGGCCGAGCCTCTACAAGGTTCTGCTGCTCAACGATGACTACACGCCTATGGAGTTCGTCGTTCATGTACTTGAGCGTTTCTTCAACAAAGGGCGCGAAGATGCCACCCGGATCATGCTGCACGTTCACCACAAAGGTGTCGGCATATGTGGGGTGTACACGTACGAGATCGCTGAGACGAAGGTTGCCCAGGTGATGGATTTCGCACGCCAGAACCAGCATCCGTTGCAGTGCACTATGGAAAAGGAATAGGACGCCCTTGCCATCCTTCTCGCAAAGCCTGGAACAGGCACTTCACCGCGCGCTCGAATATGCCAACGAGCGGTCGCATGAATATGCAACGCTCGAGCACTTGCTGCTCGCGCTTCTCGACGACGGCGATGCTGCCGGCGTCATGCGCGCGTGCAACGTGGACATCGAGAAGATCCGCCGTCGTGTAACGGAGTTCCTCGACGAGGAACTCGACATGCACGTGTCGAAGAACGCTGTCGAAGCCGCACCGACGACGGCCTTCCAGCGCGTGATCCATCGCGCGGTCGTGCACGTCCAGTCATCGAGCCGCGAAGAGGTGACGGGTGCGCAGGTTCTCGTCGCGCTCTTCGCCGAGCGTGAGAGCCATGCCGCGTTCTTCCTGCAGGAGCAGGAGATGACGCGCTTCGATGCGGTCCAGTACATCAGCCACGGCATCGCGAAGCGGCCGGGCATGAACGAGCCGCGCCAGGTGCGTGGCGTCGATGAAGAAGGCGGCACGGAAGGTGCGGCCGGCGAGAAGAAGGCCGGCGCCGACGCGCTCAACACGTACTGCGTGAACCTCAACAAGAAGGCGCGCGACGGCAAGATCGATCCTCTGATCGGCCGCCTGCCGGAAGTGTTGCGCACCATCCAGGTGCTCTGCCGCCGCCAGAAGAACAATCCGCTGTTCGTCGGTGATCCCGGCGTCGGCAAGACGGCCATTGCTGAAGGTCTTGCGCGAAAGATCATTCGCGGCGAGGTGCCGGAGGTTCTGCGCGAGGCGACGATCTTCTCGCTCGACATGGGCGCGCTGCTCGCCGGCACGCGCTATCGCGGTGATTTCGAGGAGCGGCTCAAGGCCGTGATGAAGGAGGTTGAGGCCTATCCGGGCGCGATCCTCTTCATCGACGAGATCCACACGGTGATCGGCGCCGGTGCAACTTCCGGCGGCGCGATGGATGCGTCCAACCTGCTGAAGCCCGCCCTTCAGTCGGGTGCGGTGCGCTGCATCGGCTCGACCACCTACAAGGAGTATCGCCAGCACTTCGAGAAGGATCGTGCACTCGTCCGCCGCTTCCAGAAGATCGACGTGAAGGAGCCCACGGTCGAGGATACGATCGAGATCCTGAAGGGCTTGAAGCCGTACTTCGAGAACTTCCACAAGCTCAAGTACACGCGCGGTGCGATCAAGGCCGCGGTGGAACTCAGCGCGAAGTACATCCACGACCGCAAGCTGCCCGACAAGGCGATCGACGTGATCGACGAGACCGGCGCGAGCCAGATGCTGGTCGAGGAAGGTAAGCGCAAGAAGAAGATCGGCGTTGCCGAGATCGAGGCGACGATCGCCACCATGGCGCGCATCCCGCCGAAGACCGTGTCGAAGTCCGATGCCGAGGTCATGTCGAACCTCGAGAAGGACCTGAAGCGCGTGGTCTTCGGCCAGGACAAGGCCATCGAGGCGTTGTCGAGCGCGATCAAGCTGGCGCGTGCCGGCCTGCGCGAGCCGGAGAAGCCGATCGGCTCCTACCTGTTCTCAGGCCCGACCGGCGTCGGCAAGACCGAAGTGGCCAAGCAGCTCGCGAACCTCATGGGGATCGAGCTCCTGCGCTTCGACATGTCGGAATACATGGAGAAGCACACGGTCTCGCGCCTGATCGGTGCGCCTCCGGGCTATGTCGGCTTCGACCAGGGTGGCCTGCTGACCGACGGGATCGACCAGCATCCGCACAGCGTCCTTCTGCTCGACGAGATCGAGAAGGCGCATCCGGATCTGTTCAATATCCTCCTGCAGGTCATGGATCACGGCAAGCTGACCGACCACAACGGCAAGCAGGTCGACTTCCGCAACGTCATCCTCATCATGACGACGAATGCGGGCGCGTCCGATATGGCCAAGGCGGCGATCGGCTTCAACCGTACGAAGCGCGAGGGCGACGATACGGAAGCGATCAACCGGCTGTTCACGCCGGAGTTCCGCAACCGGCTCGATGCGGTCGTGCCGTTCAGCGGGCTTCCCGAGGAAGTCATCACCAAGGTCGTCGAGAAGTTCGTCTTCCAGCTCGAAGCGCAGCTTGCCGACCGCGGCGTGACCATCGAGCTCGGCGAAGGCGCGACCAAGTGGATGGTGAAGAAGGGCTACGACGAGAAGTTCGGCGCCCGGCCCATGGCACGTGTCATCCAGGAGTACATCAAGAAGCCGCTCGCCGAGGAGCTTCTGTTCGGCAAGCTCGAGCACGGCGGGATCGTCAAGATCACCACCGAAGGCGAGGGCGAGGATCAGAAGCTGGGCTTCGAGTACATCCCGGCGGATCCGGCCGTGAAGCAGGCCAAGATCAAGGCTGAGGAAGAAGAGGACGACGATGATGTCGTCGACGACGATCCTCCGGGCGATGCTCTGGTGGGGGCCGGGCCCAAGCGCTCGATCTCCGGTCCGAAGAAGCCGTCCGGCGCCGTGCCGAGCGTGCCGCGCCGTCGAAAAGAGGATTGAGGCCTCGCGCGACGCAACGTAGACAGGGAAATGCCCGCCCACGCCGGCGGGCATTTTCATGTTTGGGCGTTCGCCCGCTCTCTCCAATCCGATCGGGCTGCAATGACCGAGCCTTCCGCCACGCCCGAGACCCCGGCGCAGAGCATGACCCGGACACGTGCCTTCTGGCGCGGTACGCTCGCCATGTTCGGCGTACCGGCGTTGGTGCTTTATGCCGGCATCCTCGGCTATGGCGCGTTCGCCCGCGAGGTCGGGCTCACACTCGGCCAAGCGCTCGCACTGCCGATCTTTCTGCAAGCTCTCCCCGCGCAGGTGGTCCTCGCCGATCACGCCGCGCGTGGCGCTTCACTCGCGGCGGCTGCTCTCGCCGTCAGCCTCACCGCGGTGCGCTTTTTGCCGATGACCGTCGTGCTCATGCCGTGGCTCAAAGGACATGGCGGACCGCGCTGGCATGAGCTGCTGGTCGTTCATTTCGTCGCCGTTACCGTGTGGATCGAGGGCTTGCGACGGCTGCCGACCGCGCCTGCGGAGGTGCGCCTCGTCTACTATCTCGGCATAGGCGTCGGCATCCTGACGGGCACGCTGATCTCGACGGCGCTCGGCTATCTCGCCGCCGGCACGCTTCCGCAATGGATGTCGGCGGCGCTGCTTTTCACCATGCCGCTGACATTCCTCCTCGCGATGATCGAGACGTCGCGCGCCCGAACGGACTACCTCGCCATCATTGCGGGCGTGATCATTGCACCGCTCGCCTACATCTGGGTGCCGGGCTTCGACCTTCTGATTACAG
The DNA here is from genome assembly GCA_023430845.1 of Pseudomonadota bacterium. Taxonomy (GTDB): domain Bacteria; phylum Pseudomonadota; class Alphaproteobacteria; order Rhizobiales; family Hyphomicrobiaceae. Next base: position 8,107 of record JAEYYJ010000254.1, on the reverse strand, counting down.
GCCTTGCCGGTGGCACACTCGCCTGGGCGCTCGGGCGCTGGAGGCGGACATGAGCACTCTTCCGGGCGTTTGGGGAATGTGGGGCGGCTACCTGCCCTTCTTCATCGCGGGATTTCTCGCCAGCGAGCCGTGGCGCTGGGCCGGCGCGCTCATCGGACGCGATCTCGATCCGAACAGTGAAGTGTTCATCTGGGTGCGCGCGGTTTCATCCGCGATTGTCGCCGGGCTCGTGGCGCGTCTGGTAGTCGTGCCGACGGGGGCCATGGCGATGCTCAGCGCGCCGACGCGCTATGCCGCCGTCGCAGCCGGCATCGCGGCCTTCTATGCGTTCGGCAAGAGCCTGGGTGCCGGCGTCGTGGTCGGGACGCTCGCGCTGCTCGCGCTCTACGCGCTTATCGGCTAGACCGCCGGAGCGTAACGGAATCGAAGGAGCCCCTAGGCGCCGAGCGCCAGCCGCAGCTTCTCTGCATTGGCCGCAAGCACTTCCTGTTTTTCCATCTGGCCCGTATGCGGCTGCAGCTTCTGGCTGTTCCAGCGCGGCAGGACGTGAAAATGAAGGTGGAAGACTACCTGTCCGCCCGCCTGCTCATTGAACTGCTGCAGCGTGATACCATCTGCATCAAAGGCTTTGAGCGATGCGCGGCCGATCTTCTGCGCCGTTGCAAGGCAGGCCGCGAGCTGCGCGGGGCTTGCATCGAGAATATTGCGCGCGGGCGTCTTCGGGATCACGAGCGAGTGTCCGCGCGAACGCGGCATGATATCCATGAATGCGAGCGTATCGGCATCCTCGTAAACCTTGTGCGCCGGTAGCTCGCCGCGCAGGATCTTGGCGAAGATGTTGCTGCTGTCGTAGGCGGTGCTCATAGGCATCTCCATCAACCACTTCGGGTGTTAAGCCCGCTTACAACGCGTCGTCAAGTGCATGGATGCGTGTCGGTGCGCGCAGGACAGCACACTTGCCGTCGATTGCAGGCAGTGCGATCGTCCATTCGACACATGTTTCAAACATCTCGAGCGAGGAGCCGATCGATGGCCCAGAAGATCACGAACAGCGTCATGACGATGGTGAAGGAGGCCAAGGCGCAGATCGAGGAGATCCCGCCGGAAGAGGCCATCAAGCTGCATGGGAACCCCGATATCGTTCTTGTCGATATCCGCGATCCGCGCGAGCTCGAGCGTGATGGCAAAGTGCCCGGCGCCTTCCACGTGACGCGTGGTATGCTCGAGTTCTGGATCGATCCGGCGAGCCCCTACTACAAAGAGAAGTTCGGCGAGGACAAGAAATTCGTCTTCTTCTGCGCGGGTGCGATGCGATCGGCGCTGGCCGCGAAGACCGCCCAGGACATGGGCTTGAAGCCCGTTGCGCATATTCTCGGTGGCTTCAAGGGCTGGAAGGAAGCCGGCGGTCCGGTCGAGGAATACGTCAAGAAGCCGGCGAAGACTTGATGGCAGATTTTCCCATCTCCGTGCTGGATCAGTCGCCCATCATCGGTGGTGCGACGCCGGCCGAGGCCATTCAATCGACGATCGAGCTCGCACGGCTCGCCGACCAGCTCGGCTATCACCGCTATTGGCTCGCCGAGCATCACGGGCTGCTGGGGCTTGCCGATGCGAGCCCCGAGATTCTGCTCGCCCGTCTCGGTGCCGAGACGAAGCGCATCCGCATTGGTACGGGCGGCATCATGCTGCCCTACTACGCGAGCTTCAAGATCGCCGAGCAGTTCAAGATGCTCGAAGCGCTCTATCCCGGCCGCATCGATCTCGGTCTCGGACGTGCGCCGGGCGGACATCCACGAACGGCACGCGTGCTGTTCGATGGAAAGCCCATCGACAGCGAGGAGGGCTTCGTGCGCCAGCTCATGGAGCTTTCGGCGCTCTTCAAGGGGACGGTGCCGGACGGCCATCCGCTCCATGGCGAGATCGCCAACCCGGTCGGGCCGACCAATCCCGAGATGTGGGTGCTCGGCTCGTCGACGGGCGGTGCGTCCTTCGCGGCGCATCTCGGTATGCAGTTCGCCTTCGCGCACTTCATCAATGCCTATACCGGCGCGCAGGTCGCGCACGCCTATCGCGAGCACTTCCGCAAAGGTCATGACGAAACGCCGCGTCTGGCGCTCGCCATGATTGCGCTTGTCGCCGATAGCCCCGAGGAAGCGCAGCTCATCGAGAAAGCCATGCTCATCCGCTGGGCGTGGGCGGCCATGGGCATCAACAAGCCGCTGCTGACGCTCGAGGAGGCTGCCGCCTATCAGATGTCCGAGCGCGAGGCGTCGATTGCCGCCCGCGAGCGGCCGCGCGCGACCATCGGTTCGGTCGACGAGGTGGCGACGCGCATCAGCGATGTCAGGGCGGAGTTCAATGCCGATGAGGTGGTCGTCGTTGCGATCGCGCCGTCCTACGAGGTCCGCACGCGCACGCTGAAGCAGCTCGCCGCGGCTTTCGGGTTGCAGAAGTAGGCCTTGGTCGGAGATCGCGCGTCAGCGTGACGTCGATTTGCGGCGGGCGGGGGCGCGGCCGATCGTCAGGGGTTCGATGCGGTCGCTCATGCCGATGGCGGTGGCTGCCGCCGTCAGGGGCGCCCACAACTCGCGCCTGAGCACGAGCGACATGCGCTTCGGCCGCGGTGTGCGATCGAGGTGGGCGAACGACTGGCCGCCCATCCAGGCATGGACGGCCTGCCAGACGGCGGGAGCCGCGCGGCGATTGCCGATGCCTCTGAGCTGGACGATGAAGGGCACGCCCACCTCGTCGTTGCGCAGGCCGAGTTCCAGCGTGGCGACCGGCTTGCCGCGGTTGCGTACGCTGAAAAGGCGCGAGCGCATGTGTCCGAGCCGCAGGGCATAGAGGTCGAGGCAGTTGCGCATGGATGCGCATTCCGCGAACAGATCCTCGGGGCCCTTCAACGCGACGAACTCGTAGCCCATGGCTGCTCCGTCGGCGAACCACGTATTGGGAAAGCCGCTGCCGAGTGCCAGCAGACCCTCGATGCGCTTACGCCAATTCGCGGTTTCGTCGCGTGCGGAACGTGGCCCGGTTCGCGTGCTCCAGGCGCGACGCTGAATGCGTCCGGCGAGCGAATCCGGGCGCTTGGCATAGAAGGCCCAGGCGAGCATCCACAATGCATCGGTCGTCGTGGCTGCGGGCGGTACGAGCCGCGCGTGCCGAGCGAACCAGGTCGCGATGTCGCGACCTGCGAGACGGTCCGCAAGGCTGATGAAGTCGAGCCAGGGCAGCATGGCCTCGGGCTGACGCGGCAATGCTGGCACGATGACCAGGGCGAACTCGGGATCATCCGGCAGTATCGGGAGCGGCCCCGTTAGGGCTGCCGGCGGAAGACGCCGCAGCCAGAAGGGGAGGCCCAGAAGCTCCGCTGCGGCCTTGAGCTTGCGGCCAGCGAGAATGGCTTCGAGCGCATCGTGTCGGCGCTCAGGCGTGGCGTATCCGGTCGCCAGAGCGAACAGGAGCGCCGGGAAGGAAGCACCCAGATCCTCGATGTTGCGGCTGCTCTCGGCAAGGTCGGCGATCTGCGCGCGATAGGCAGCAGGGAAGGTCTGGCGGTACGCGTCCGGCGATCCGCTGCCGTTCTCCGCTCCGGGCGCGTGCACGTCGGTGCAACGCAAGACCATGCCCGTTTGCCTCCGCTCGCAATCTTGGACGAGCCGTGCGACCCGTCCTTCTCGTGGGGGAACGCCTAGTGCGACAAGATGGCGAAAGCGGGTGCGGGCTGGAAGGGGTTTGCCGTTTTCTACAGCCCTGACATGCGCGCGTTGCGGTGCCCTGACCCGGCTGCATAGGCCGAAAGCCGCATTGCCGCAGCCATTGCGGCACTTGATCGCGCCCGCAATCTGTCGGAGAAGGGTGCCAGCAATCATGGAACTGCCGCCAGGGAACCACGGATGGCCATCCTCGTCGACAAGAGCACCAAAGTCATTTGTCAGGGCATCACGGGCAGCCAGGGCACCTTCCACACCAAGGCGGCGAAGGCTTACGGGACCCAGGTCGTCGGCGGCGTGACGCCCGGTCGCGGCGGCTCGAAGCACCCCGATGCCGAGCTCGCAGACGTGCCGATCTTCGATACGGTCATGGAGGCCAAGGAAAAGACGGGCGCTACCGCCACGTCGATCTACGTTCCGCCGCCTTTCGCAGCGGATGCCATCCTCGAAGCCATCGACGCTGAATTTCCCCTCATCATCTGCATTACCGAGGGGATCCCGGTAATGGACATGATCAAGGTGAAGCGTGCGCTGTCGGGCAGCTGGTCGCGCCTCATCGGGCCGAACTGCCCCGGCGTGCTGACGCCCAACCAGTGCAAGATCGGCATCATGCCGGGCAACATCTTCAAGAAGGGCAATGTCGGTATCGTTTCGCGGTCCGGCACGCTGACATATGAGGCGGTGAAGCAGACCAGTGACGCGGGCCTTGGCCAGTCGACGGCTGTCGGCATCGGCGGCGACCCGGTCAAGGGCACCGACTTCATCGACGTGCTCGACATGTTCCTCTCGGATGCCGAGACCGAGGCGATCATCATGATCGGCGAGATCGGCGGCTCTTCCGAGGAGGACGCCTGCGAGTTCATCCGGCGTGAGGCCGCCAAGGGGCGCTCGAAGCCGATGGCTGGCTTCATCGCGGGAGCCACGGCGCCTCCGGGCCGTCGCATGGGGCATGCGGGTGCCATCATCTCCGGCGGCAAGGGCAAGGCCGAGGACAAGTTCGACGCCATGCGTTCTGCCGGTATTGCAGTCGCCGATAGCCCGGCGAGCCTCGGCACGACGCTGCTGGCGGCGGCAAAGGGCTGATACGCCAGTTTCGCGAACGCCAGTTCACAGTATGTCAGCACTTGTGCGCGTTTCAGTGTCGAGTTCTGCGCGCAAATACGTGCGCGTCCCTGCCGGCGCCTGAAGATCGTGCACCAAAACGTCACGCGTGGCCGGTAATGTCTCGCAGCTTCGCTCGCGGCGCTGCACGTCCAGCTATTGCATCCTCAACAGGATGTACCGATGTAATGACTACTCACGCGGTCGGATATGGTCTAAGGAACGCCGCAATCTTCAGCCGGATGCGCTTCGCTCCGGCACTATTCGTGCGCCCGGCGCTTGAGGCCACAACAGGACAGAACCGAAGATGTCTCGCCAGGAATCCAACCAAGCCTTTGCCCTCACATCCTTTTTGAATGGCGTGAACGCCGCCTACATCGAGGAGATGCAGGCTCAGTACGAGCGCAATCCGGGTTCGGTCAGCGATCAGTGGCGGCTGTTCTTTCAAAGCCTTCAAGAAGAGCAGGCGCGTCACGCAAGCGATGAAAATGGAAATGGCGGCCCATCCTGGGGGCGGACGCTCGACGAACTGCAGGCGCCAGGCGAGCTGGTTGCCGCTCTGACATCCGATTTCGGTGCGACCGAGCGGGACGTGAGCGCCAAGATCGGCCAGAAGGCGCAAACGCTCGGCTATGAGTTGTCGCCCGCCGCCTCCTACCGCGCGACACAGGACAGCCTTCGCGCGCTCATGCTCATCCGCGCCTATCGCGTCATGGGCCATCTCGCCGCTGACCTCGATCCGCTCGGTATCAGCGAGCGCAAGATCCACAAAGAGCTGCGTCCCGAGACCTACGGTTTCACCGACGCCGACCTCGACCGTCCGATCTTCATCGACAAGGTACTCGGTCTCGAGACCGCGACCATGCGCCAGATCCTGCGCATTCTGCGGCGCACGTACTGCCGCCAGATCGGCGTCGAGTTCATGCACATCACCAGCCCCCTCCAGAAGGCGTGGCTGCAAGAGCGCATCGAGGGGCAGGACAAGGAGATCACGTTCACGCCCGAGGGCAAGCGCGCGATCCTCAACAAGCTGATCGAGTCGGAGTCCTTCGAGACCTTCGCCGACGTGAAGTACACGGGCACGAAGCGCTTCGGCCTGAATGGCGGCGAGGCCATGATTCCCGCCCTCGAACAGATCATCAAGCGTGGCGGTCAACTCGGCGTGAAGGAGATCGTCTTCGGCATGGCGCACCGCGGGCGCCTGAACGTGCTCGCGAGCGTAATGGACAAGCCGCTGCGCGCCATCTTCAACGAGTTCAAGGGTGGCTCATTCAAGCCGGACGATGTCGAAGGCTCGGGTGACGTGAAGTACCACCTTGGTGCTTCCTCTGATCGCGAGTTCGATCAAAATAAAGTCCATCTCTCGCTCACGGCCAACCCCTCGCATCTGGAGATCGTCGATCCGGTCGTGCTCGGCAAGGTGCGCGCCAAGCAGGATCAGCACGGCTGCAAGCCGGGCGAGCGCGGCGCGGTCCTGCCGCTGCTCATTCACGGCGACGCGGCATTCGCCGGCCAGGGCGTGGTCGCGGAATGCTTCGGTCTCTCCGGCCTCAAAGGCCATCGCACGGGCGGCTCGATCCATTTCATCATCAACAACCAGATCGGCTTCACGACGAACCCGCGCTATTCGCGCTCGTCGCCGTACTGCACTGATGTTGCGAAGATGGTCGAGGCGCCGATCTTCCACGTGAATGGCGACAATCCGGAAGCCGTCGTCCATGTCGCCAAGATCGCGACCGAGTTTCGCCAGCGCTTCCAGAAGCCGGTCGTGATCGACATGGTCTGCTACCGCCGCTACGGACACAACGAGTCCGACGAGCCGGCGTTTACGCAGCCGCTCATGTATCGCAAGATCCGCTCGCACGCGACGACATCGCAGATCTACGCGAAACAGCTCATCGAGCAAGGCGTTGTCTCGGCCGAGGACGAGACGGCGCTGCGCCAACAGAACCGCGCGCGCCTCGATGACGAGATGGCCGCCGCTGAAAGCTACAAGCCGAACAAGGCCGATTGGCTCGATGGCCGCTGGTCGGACATCGGTTTTGCGGACGACGAAGCACGGCGCGGTAATACGGGTGTCGAGATCGATGTGCTGCGCGACGTAGGCCGTCGCATCACCAGCATTCCGCAGGATTTCAACGCCCACAAGACGATCCAGCGCCTGCTCGATCGCCGTCGCGAGATGGTCGAGAGCGGCGAAGGCATCGACTGGGCCATGGCCGAGCATCTCGCGTTCGGTACCTTGCTGAAGGAGCGCTTCCCGGTTCGTCTCTCGGGCCAGGATGTCGAGCGCGGTACGTTCTCGCAGCGCCACTCCGTGCTGATCGACCAGCAGAGCGAGCGCCGCTACACGCCGCTCAAGTACGTCGCGCCGGATCAGGGGCGCTTCGAGGTCATCAACTCGATGCTCTCGGAGGAGGCCGTGCTCGGCTTCGAGTACGGCTACACGCTGTCCGAACCCATGGCGCTCACGATGTGGGAAGCGCAGTTCGGGGACTTCGCGAACGGCGCGCAGGTCGTGTTCGATCAATTCCTCTCGTCGGGTGAGCGCAAGTGGCTGCGCATGTCGGGCCTCGTCTGCCTGCTGCCGCATGGCTACGAGGGCCAGGGGCCGGAACACTCCTCCGCTCGCCTGGAGCGCTGGCTGCAGATGTGCGCTGAGGACAACTGGCAGGTGGCGAACTGCTCGACGCCCGCGAACTACTTCCACATCCTCCGCCGGCAGCTGCACCGCAAGTTCAGGAAGCCGCTCATCCTGATGACGCCGAAGTCGCTGCTCCGGCACAAGCGCGTCACCTCGCGCCTCGACGAAATGGGTCCGGGCACGACGTTCCATCGCGTGCTCTGGGATGACGCGCAGTACCGCGAAGGCGAGAAGATCAAGCTTGTCGAGGACAAGAAGATCCGCCGTGTCGTGATGTGCTCGGGCAAGGTCTACTACGACCTCTACGAAGCGCGCGAAGCGGCCGGCATCGACGACATCTATCTGCTGCGCGTCGAGCAGTTCTATCCGTTTCCAGCGAAGGCGCTCATGACCGAGCTCTCCCGCTTCTCTGGTGCTGAGATGGTCTGGGCGCAGGAAGAGCCGAAGAACATGGGCGCGTGGTCGTTCATGGAGCCGAACCTAGAATGGACCCTCGAGCAGATCGAGGCGAAGCATCGGCGTCCGCGCTATGCCGGCCGGCCATCTTCGGCGGCTACCGCAACGGGTCTCGCCAAGAAGCACTCCGAAGAACAGAAAAATCTAGTCGATCAGGCGCTCCTTTAAGGTATGTGCGCCTGAACAGGGAAAA
>JAEYYJ010000158.1 GCA_023430845.1 Pseudomonadota bacterium | reverse complement strand
CGGTACGGTCAACGTTGATGGCACCGTTGCAATTCGCGATCTCAATCGCCATCTGGACTGGCATCTACCGGATGATGAGGCGACGACCGTTGCAGGCCTCGTCATTCACGAGGCGCAAACGATTCCTGAGCCCGGCCAAGTCTTCACGTTCCACGGCTTCAGGTTTGAAATTTTGCGCAAAAGCCGGAACAAGATCACAGCCATCCGCATCAAGCCGGTGGCGCTGATAGAGAAGGCAAGCCCAGCGGCCACAGCCGCTACCGTGCGGGCCGTGAGGTGATGGCGCAAGTAACGGTTGTTTGTGACGTGATGCCCGATCTAAGATCGGGGCAACGCTTCTCCGGGCGCAAGCGTTGCGAGCGCCAGCGCGTGGATTCCACCCGCAAGTTCGTCCTTCAAAAGCTCGTTGACGAGCCGATGACGTTCGACACGGGACTTGCCCGAAAATACATCCGAGACGACAAGTATGCGGAAATGGCTTTCGCCAGTTCCAGGAGAGCTACGGTGACCGGCATGAAGCTCCGACTCATTGATGACATCGAGCCGTGTCGGCTTCAGCCCGATCATCAGCTTTTCTCGAACCCGGCCCGCAACTGACATTTTTGTCTCTTAAAGAAAGTGCTCTTGAGCGGCATCACCGCGATATGCCCGAAAGGGCCTATTAAGAGATTGACCGCACAGTCACGACGGAAATCAAGCGTTTTCTTGCCGCCTTGTTTCGGGCTGCGCCAACCCTCATAATTCAGACAATGAAACTGGAATCGAAATACTTCGACAGCATCCGCGTCTCCTCCAAGCGCCAAGGCGCCAAGAAGGAGGAGCGCGCACCGCTTTGTCAGTGGAAGGGTTGCGACAAGCCCGGCGCTCACAGGGCGCCGAAGGGCCGTGGCCGTGACGGCGAATTTTTCCACTTCTGCGTGGATCATGTCCGTCAGTACAATGCCGACTACAACTACTTCGAGGGCATGAGCGACGCGGAAGTCAGCAACTTCCGCAAGGACGCGCTGACGGGCCATCGTCCCACCTGGAAGACGGGCGCGAACGCCTGGGCCCATGGTGCGCGCGATGAGGGCCGGACGGCCGAAGCTGCTGCCCGCGTCCAGGCGACTGCGAGGGCGCCTCGCAAGCCCCGCTCGTCCCGAACTGAGACTTCGACGTTCCGACGCCAGTTGAAGCCCCTGGAGCAGAAATCGCTCCGCGTCCTAGACCTGCGCGACGACGCCACGCCTCAAGATATCAAGACGCGCTTTAAGGAATTGGTGAAAATACACCATCCGGATGCCAACGGCGGCGACAGCCGCTCTGAGGAAAAGTTGCGCGAAATTCTCCAGGCCTATAATTACTTGAAGCAATCTGGCCTGGCCTAATCCTCCGAGCCTGAACCGAGTGCACTCGAACCGAGTTGCACCATGTCGAGGTTTTTGCGGCAGCTGGGCGATTTGATTGGGAACCCCATGGAAATGCGCACGTCATCAAGCGCGGCCGGCGCGCCAGCCGCCAATCTTCCGGACATGAAGCTGTCTGTCCGGCAGGTCTTCAATATCGACAGCGATCTCGAAGTTCCGGCCTATTCCAAGGCTGACGAGCACGTGCCCGACCTCGACCCCGATTATCTCTTCAATCGGGAAGTGCCCCTCGCCATCCTCGCCGGCTTCAAGCACAACCGCCGCGTGTTGATCCAGGGCTATCACGGCACCGGTTAGTCGACGCCCATCGAGCAGGTGGCCGCGCGGCTCAACTGGCCGTGCGTGCGCGTCAACCTCGACAGCCACGTCTCGCGCATCGATCTCGTCGGCAAGGACGCGATCGTGCTGAAGGACGGCAAGCAGGTCACCGAGTTCCGCGAGGGCATCCTGCCCTGGGCGCTTCAGAACAACGTTGCTCTCGTTTTCGACGAGTACGATGCCGGCCGTCCGGACGTCATGTTCGTCATTCAGCGCGTGCTCGAAGTCTCGGGTAAGCTGACGCTGCTCGATCAGTCGAAGGTCATCCGGCCGCATCCGGCTTTCCGCCTGTTCTCGACGACCAACACGATCGGTCTCGGCGACACGTCGGGCCTCTATCACGGCACGCAGCAGATCACCCAGGGCCAGATGGACCGCTGGTCGATCGTCGCGACGCTCAACTACCTGCCGCACGACGACGAGGTCGGCATTGTTCTCTCCAAGGCCAAGGCCTTCCAGAAGAGCGACGCCAAGAAGAAGGTCGTGAACAATATGGTGCGGGTCGCTGACCTGACGCGACAGGCTTTCATCAACGGCGATCTATCGACCGTGATGAGCCCGCGTACGGTGCTGACATGGGCTGAGAACGCCGAGATCTTCGGCAATGTCGGTTTCGCGTTCCGCATGACGTTCCTCAACAAGTGCGACGAGCTCGAGCGCCCATTGGTCGCGGAGTTCTTTCAGCGCTGCTTTGGCGAGGAACTTCCCGAAAGCGCAGCCAACGTCGCGCTGAGCTGAGGCGCTAACACCGGAACGATAGCCGCGTGGCCACTCCTCCGAAGAAGAAAGAAGCGCCGACCGAGCCGTTCAAGCGCGTGCTCGGTCTTTGCGCGCGCGCCATCGCCGCCGACGGCGAGATGCAGGTCACCTACGCACCGGGAAAGCCCGAGCTCGACGGCAAGGCGATGCAGCTCCCGGAGCCTTCGCGCACACCTTCGAAGAAGGAGATCGCGGTCATCCGTGGCTGGGCCGACAGTCTCGCGCTGACGGCGGCCATGCACGACGAGAAGCTGCACAAGCGCCTCGTTCCAGGAGCGGGCCCGGCCCGCTCGGTGTTCGAGGCGGTCGAGCGCGCCCGCGTCGAGGCGATCGGCTGCAATCGTATGCAAGGCATGGCGTCGAACCTCACCGCGAAGGTGGAGGATCAGTACGCCCATGGCCGCTTCGCCCATGTGACCGAGCGTGCCGAGGCGCCGATCGAGGATGCCCTTTCGCTGATCGTGCGTGAACGCCTGACAGGCCTCAAGCCGCCCGCTTCGGCGCAGGCACTTGTCGACCTGTGGCGCCCGTGGATCGAGGAGCGCGCTGCCACGACGCTCGAGAAGATGGGTGATGCAGCAACCAGCCAGACCAAGTTCGGCCGGCTGATGCGCGACATGCTGCGCGACCTCGAGCTCTCCGAGGAGCTTGCCGACGGCGAGAAGGAAGAGGGCGAGAGCGACGACGAGCAGCAGCCCGACGGTGGAGAGTCCGAGTCGCAGGACAGCGACGAGGGCGCCGAGGCCGACGAGCAGCCGAACGACGAGCAGCAGGCCGAGGGCGAGGAAGGCGAGACCACTGAGGCCTCCGATGCCGGCGAGACCGAGGACTTTGACCTCGACGCGGAAGGCGACGAGAGCGCGGAGACCAACGAGCCCTGGCGGCCCAATACCAGCGTTCTCGATGACCCCGAGCGCTTCGGCTACAAGGTCTTCAACAAGACTTTCGACGAGGAGATCGAGGCCGTCGATCTATCGACGCCCGACGAGCTCGAGCGTCTGCGCGCCTTCCTCGACAAGGAGCTGCGCAATCTTTCCGGCGCCGTTTCGCGGCTCGCGAACCGCCTGCAGCGCAAGCTGCTCGCGCAGCAGAATCGCGCCTGGGACTTCGATCTCGAGGAAGGTCAGCTCGATACGGCGAGGCTCACGCGCGTCGTCATCGATCCCATGCACGCGCTCTCGTTCAAGCACGAGCGCGACACCGATTTCCGCGACACTGTGGTGACGCTGCTGATCGACAACTCGGGCTCCATGCGCGGGCGGCCGATCATGGTTGCCGCCTGCTGCGCGGATATCCTCGCCCGCACGCTCGAACGCTGCGGCGTCAAGGTAGAGATCCTCGGCTTCACGACGCGCGCCTGGAAGGGTGGCCAGTCGCGCGAAGCATGGCTCGCTGCCGGCAAGCCTGCCGCGCCCGGACGTCTCAATGATCTTCGCCACATCGTCTACAAGCGGGCCGATTCGCCGTGGCGTCGCTCCAAGCAGTCGCTCGCGCTTATGATGCGGGAAGGCCTGCTCAAGGAGAACATCGACGGCGAGGCGCTGGCCTGGGCGCACAATCGCATGCTCGGGCGGTCCGAGCATCGCCGCATTCTAATGATGATCTCGGACGGTGCGCCGGTCGATGATTCGACCCTGTCGGTGAATACGGGCTGCTATCTGGAGCGGCATCTCCGTCAGGTTATCGAGGAAATCGAGAACAAGTCGCCGGTGGAGCTGATCGCAATCGGCATCGGCCACGACGTGACACGGTACTATCGCCGCGCCGTGACGATCACGGATCCGAGCGAGCTTGCCGGTGCCATGACGGACAAGCTCGTCGAGCTGTTCGAGGAGACGAACGGTCCGGCGCGTGGGCGGTCTGCGGCGCCCGGTTCGCGGCGCTAAACACTTCGATGCGTGCAGTGCGTGTGATGCGCCGGCATTCAGCTTGCCGGCGTTTTTCATATTCACACCGTGGCGACCTCGTTATGCAGGACCCGTGCATGAAGTCAGCATCGTTCGCTCGGAAGGCCATTAGCGCCGTGCGCACCTCTTTCGTCGTTCTGTTCGCCGCTCTGGTGATCGGCTCTGGTGCGCCTGCCGGCGCTCAACCGAAGAAGGCTGCAGCGGCCGTTGCGATCTCAGCAGTCGAGGTCTCGGCGCGTCCGCTGGAGAGCTATCAGCGAGCGCTGGCCGGCACGAAGACTTTCGGGCGGCTCGAATTCCGCGGTGGGCTGGTGTTGACGTCGCCGGATGTACGCTTCGGCGGCTTCTCCGGTCTCATCATGGCGCCCGACGGTCGGAGCATTCTGGCGGTATCGGATCAGGGCCACTGGCTCTCCGCGGAGATCGCATACAAGGGCACGGCTCCGCGCGATATCGTGAAGGCGCGCATGGGACCGATTCTCGCGCTCAACGGTCGTCCACTGGCGCGCAAGCGTGATGCCGACGCAGAGGAGATCGCGCTCCTCTCTGGCACGCTCAAGAAGGGCGTCGCGCTCGTCGCTTTCGAACGCAATCATCGCCTCGCGCGACATACCGTCGTCGATGGGGTGCTGGGCCGGCCGACCGGGCTCGTTGCGCTGCCGCCGGATGCCAGGCGCATGCGAAGCAACAGCGGACTTGAAGCCGTAACTGTCATTCGGGGCGGGACTTTCCGCGGCGCCATCCTGGCGCTCGCCGAGGATTTCCGCGACGCCAACGATCATCATTCAGGATGGCTGCTCGGCCGAGGCGCACCGCAGCGGCTCGCCATAAAGGACATCGGTGGCTTCGCGCTGACCGGCGCCGCAGCGTTGGATGATGGCTCGGTACTGATCCTCGAGCGGCGCTTTCGCTATACCGAGGGCGTGCGGATGCGCTTGCGGCTCATCGCGGCGGATGAGCTCAAGCCCGGCCGCGTCATCGACGGCGAGACGTTGATCCAGTCGGACATGAGCTACGAGATCGACAACATGGAGGCCATTGCCGTCCACAAGGCGCCGGGCGGCGAAACCGTCATCACCCTCATGTCGGACGACAACTTCAACAAGTTCCTCCAGCGCAATCTGCTGCTGCAGTTCACGCTGCAGCCACGTGGTGCGAAGTCCACGTCGCGATAGCGGCGACGCTCAAACCACCTCGATGCCGTATTCGGCGGCCGATGCGACGAGCCACGACCAGAAACTCTCGGCCGTGCTTCGCGCGGAGATGATCTCGAACGTTGGCGTCTCGTCCATCAGCGCGATCTGCAAGCCGATATGGGCTGCACTCGTTTGCGCGGCATCCCCGGTTTCGAACACGTTCGCGTCGAGATCGACCGCAATGCCCTTTGCGAGCGCAGCGCGCGCGCGTACGCCGGACACCTCGATGATGAGTCGACCATCGCCCTGATCCGTGACCGCCGCGATCTCGCTCAGTTCGGCGCGTACGTTGTCGAGCTGATTGCCAGCACCGCGCGACACGACAAGCCACTGCCCTGGCGCCGTACCGGTGACCGAGAGCGCCGCGCCTCCTGCGCGCTTGGCGGCATCGGCGATCGGGCTGCCGACATGGCGCGAGAGGATAGCAGCAACATCGGCGGCGCACCCGCGCCGTGCGATCACAGTGATCGCCGCGAACTCGGTGATCTCGCGAATGCGCACGCCAGGATTGGCGGTTGCGGCGCCGAGCGCCCCGGGGTTGGCGAGTCCCGCGAGTGATGATTGGTTTTCTATCGCGCGATCAGCCATGGAGGCGCTCTCCCTTGGGATCGTAGAACACGGGGTCGCACACCTCCGCCTCGACATCTGTGCCGCGCAGCAGATCGACGAGACGCACGCGCGTGCCGTGCTTCGATGCACCGCCTGCGATCAACCCGAGCCCAATCCAGCGTTCGAACGTCGGCGAGAAAGCAACGGAGGTCACATAACCTTGGTCGTTCGCTGTGGTCGCAGCGGCGCCTACCGGTATGAGATGCGCTCCAGCCCGAATGCGGTTGGTCCAATCCACCGGCTTCAATCCAACCAGGCCCCAGCGGTCGGGCGCGACCAGTGCTGGCCGCTCCGCGAGCACGCGGCCGATGTAATCCTTCTTCCTGGACATCATTTTGCCGAGACCGAGATCGCGCGCCGTCGTCTGTCCGTTGATCTCGTTGCCGGCGACGTGCCCCTTTTCGATGCGCATAATGCCCATGGCTTCGAGGCCATAAGGCTGAATGCCGAGATCCTTGCCGGACTCCATGATCGCTTTCGCAACGGCCGAGCCGACGCCCGCAGGCACCGCCAGTTCATAGGCCAGCTCACCCGAATAGGAGATGCGAAAGAGGCGCGCGCGCGTGCCGCCGAGGATCGTGATCTCGCGCGCCGTCAAATAAGGGAAAGCCCCATCGGAGATTTCATGCTGGCGATCGACGATGCGCGCGAGCGTTTCGCGCGACTTCGGACCTGCGATGGCCATCTGCGCCCACTGCTCGGAAATGCTCGCCATCTGCACATCAAGATCCGGCCACAGGCCCTGATGGCAGAACTCGAGATGCCGCATGAGGCCGACGGCGTTGGCTGTCGTCGTCGTCATCACGAAATGATCGGGGGCAAACCGCGATGTCGTGCCGTCGTCCATGACGAAGCCGTCCTCGCGCAGCATCACGCCGTAGCGCGCGCGCCCAACCTGCAGCGTCGAGAATGTATTGCAGTACACGCGATCGAGCAGTATCGCCGCATCCGGTCCCTGGATATCGATTTTGCCGAGTGTGGAAACATCCGTGAGGCCCACCGCCGAACGCACGGCGCGAACTTCGCGGCTCGCGCTTTCGAGCCAGTCCTCCTCGC
>JAEYYJ010000154.1 GCA_023430845.1 Pseudomonadota bacterium | reverse complement strand
CGCAAGGCGCTCGGCCTCGGCAAAGTGCATCTTCTCGGCCATTCCTGGGGTGGCTGGCTCGCAATCGACTACGCGCTCACGTATCCCGCGAACCTCAGGACGCTCATACTCGAAGATACGGTCGCGGACATGCCGCACCTCGCGAGCGAGCTGGAACGCCTGCGCGCCGCGCTCGGTCCCGAGACGGTTGCGATGATGCAAAAGCACGAGGCGGCCGGTACGTACGATCATCCCGAGTATCAGGCGGCTGTGACGATCCTGAACTATCGCCACGTCTGCCGCCTGCCTGAATGGCCCGCGCCGATCAAGCGCTCGCTCGACGACTGGAACATGGGCCCGTACATGACCATGCAGGGGCCGAATGAGTTCCTCTACATCGGCAATCTCAAGGACTGGAACCGGGTGCCGGATCTGCCGCGCATCAAAATTCCGGTGCTGATCACCGTCGGCGCCCATGACGAGCTGACGCCGGCGTGCGCGCTTCGCATGAAGCTGGCGCTGCCCGACGCCGAAATCCAGGTCTTCCGCAATTCCAGCCATATGCCCTTTTATGAGGAGCCGGCCGCCTACTATCCCGCGCTCATCGATTTTCTGGCTCGGCGCGGAGCGAGTATCTGAGGCGCGGATTGGCCGCCTTGCCGCGGGTTGAGGCGGCCCCTACTGTGGCCCCGGCCGCCTGATACAGGCATATGACGGCAACGAACATTCACGACGGGAACGACGGTACCATGGCGCAAGAACTCACCCATTTCATCGGCGGCAAGAAGGTCAAGGGTACGAGCGGCCGCTTCGGCAATGTGTTCTGGCCTATGACGGGCGAGGTCGCCGCCCGCCTGCCGCTCGCATCCACGGCTGAGGTCGATGCGGCCGTGCAGAACGCGCGCGCCGCGCAGCCGGCCTGGGCGGCCGTCAATCCGCAGCGCCGCGCCCGCGTGCTCGCGAAGTTCGTCGATCTCCTGAACCGCGATATGGACAAGCTCGCCGATGTGCTTGCGCGGGAGCACGGCAAGACGGTGCCGGATGCGAAGGGCGACATTCAGCGCGGCCTCGAGGTGTGCGAGTTCGCGACCGGCATCCCGCATCTCATCAAGGGCGAGTACACGGACGGCGCCGGCCCCGGCATCGATATCTATTCGATCCGCCAGCCGCTCGGCGTCGTGGCGGGTATCACGCCGTTCAACTTCCCGGCCATGATCCCCATGTGGAAGTTCGCGCCGGCCATCGCGTGCGGCAACGCCTTCATCCTGAAGCCCTCGGAGCGCGATCCGGGCGTGCCGCTCATGCTGGCGGAATTGATGATGGAGGCGGGCCTGCCGGCTGGCATCCTCAATGTCGTCAATGGCGACAAGGAAGCCGTGGACGCGATCCTCGACCATCCGCAGATCGAGGGTGTCGGCTTCGTCGGCTCGACGCCGATTGCGGCATATGTCTACGCGCGCGGAACGGCGTCAGGAAAGCGCGTGCAGTGTTTCGGTGGCGCCAAGAACCACATGCTGATCATGCCGGATGCCGATCTCGATCAGGCCGTCGATGCGCTGATCGGCGCGGGCTACGGCTCGGCCGGCGAGCGCTGCATGGCGGTGTCGGTGGCGGTGCCGGTCGGCAAGCAGACGGCCGATGCGCTCATAGACAAGCTCATTCCGCGCGTCGAGAATCTCAAGATCGGCCCGTCCACCTCGCAGGAGGCGGACTTCGGTCCCGTCGTCACGGCGGCGCATCTCCAGAAGGTCAAGGACTACGTCGATATCGGCATCAAGGAAGGTGCGAAACTGCGCGTGGACGGCCGTAACTTCAAGCTGCAGGGCTACGAGGGCGGCTTCTACATGGGCGGATGTCTTTTCGACGACGTCACGCGCGACATGCGCATTTACAAGGAAGAGATCTTCGGGCCGGTTCTGTCGGTCGTGCGCGCCAAGGATTACGGCGAGGCGCTGAGCCTTGCCATGGACCACGAGATGGGCAATGGCGCCGCGATCTTCACACGCGACGGCGACACGGCGCGCGACTTCGCCTCGAAGATCAACATCGGCATGGTCGGCATCAACGTGCCGATCCCGGTGCCGCTTGCCTACTACACGTTCGGCGGCTGGAAGAAGAGCGCGTTCGGCGACCTCAACCAGCATGGCCCGGATTCGATCCGCTTCTACACGCGCACGAAGACGGTGACGCAGCGCTGGCCGTCGGGCGTCAAAGAAGGCGCGGAGTTCTCCATACCTGTCATGAAGTAGACAGGCACGAGCTGCAATAGAGGGCCACGCTCCGGACAACAGGAGCGGGCCCAAGAAGGAAACGCCCGAATGTCCTCACGCCTCACGCTCTACGGAAGCTTCACGTCGAGCTCGAGCTACAAGCCGATGCTCTTTCTGTCGCTCGTGGGGCTGCCGTTCTCTTTCCGCACGGTCAACCTCAAGAAGGGCGTGCAGAACGAGCCTGCGCATCTCGCCCGCAATCGTTACGGCAAGGTGCCGGTGCTCGAACACAACGGGCTGACGATCGTCAACTCGAACATCATCCTCGATTATCTGGCGCGCACGACCGGGCATTTCGCGGGCGCGACCGAGCAGGATCAGTGGACGGCGCGCGAGTGGTGTGCTTGGGAGGCGGACGCGATCAGTAATGTCGCGAAGGTGCGCCACTACAGTCGCTTTCGCGAGGTGCATCCCGAAGTGATGGGGTACTTCCGGCCGGAGGCGGAGAACGCGCTCAACTTCGTCGACAAATCCGTGAAGGGGCGCCAGTGGCTCGTCGGCGATCAGTGCACGATCGCGGATATCGCCTGCTGGGGGCGCATGGTGTTCATGGCCGAGGGCGGTCTCGACATCAACCGCTGGCCGAACCTGCTGGCATGGTCGGAGCGTCTGAAAGCCATGCCGGGCTTTGCGCTTCCGTATGATCTCATCCCGAAGAAAGATCAGGAGTTCGACCCGGCTTGATCGGGCTCGGCTCCCAATTGAGGAAAACCATGACCCGCATTCCCTTCCCCGACCTCGAAAAGTCGCCGCCCGAGGTCCGCGAGATGCTGGCGCGTTTGCCGGGGCCAGTCGGTATCTTCAACATGATCGCGCATGCCGAAACGGCGCTGAAGCCGCTCATGAAGCTTGGCGGTACTTTCCTCGGCAAGCTCGAACTCGATCCGCTGCTGCGCGAGCTGGTGATCTGCCACGCCGTGAACCTTGAAGGTGGCGAGTACGAATGGGTGCAGCACGTGCCGGTCGTTCTAGCGCTTGGCGGCACGCAAGAGCAGATAGATGCTCTGCAGCTAGGCGACGATCAGGCGGCCTGCTTCAGTGATGCGCAGAAGGCGGCGTTGCGCTTTGCGCGCGAGGTCGTTGTGGATGTCGGCGCATCCGAGGCCTCGCTTGCCGAGGCGCGCAAATTTCTTTCCGAGCGCGAGATCGTGGAGCTGATCCTGGTGGCCGGCTTCTACATCATGCTCGCGCGACTTACCGAGACGCTCGACATTCCGAATGATCCGCCGATCGGCGACAAGCTCGTCAGCCAGATCGAGGCACGCGTCGCAGCCAATAAGAAGTGAGGGTACGCCGATGAAGCGCGCGGTCTATGTCAACTGCGATGGCCTCTGCACGGATTGGATCAGCGAGGAGCGGACGCCGTCGCTCGCCGCGCTTTCGGCGCGTGGCCTCAGATGCGCCGAGCATCGTTCGATCTTTCCGTCCGTGACGCGCGCGTCGGCGGCGGCTGTCGGCTCCGGCTGCCGGCCGATCAAGCATGGTTTGCACGGCAATCGCATGGGGCTCATCGAGGGCGGGCGCATCGTCGTGCGCGATGCCGGCCCGCCCGACTTCCGCGGGCACATGCGCAAGGCGCTCGGGCGCACGTTGCGGGTGCCGAGCATGTCGCAGCGGGTCGCCAAGCATGGCGGCTTCGTTGCCTACTCGAATGTCTCGCCGGGTGCGGCATACTTTCTCGATCCGGACGAGCACGGCGAGGTGCGCCATCGCGCGGGCTCGTATGGGCCGGGTGGGTCGGAAGTGCCGGCCCTGCCGATCAAGGGCGGCCTCGAAGGCGATATCGCCATGGCGGGCCTCTTCTGTGATGAGGTGCTAAAGGACAAGCCGCGCGCGATCTCCGTCATGTGGTTCGGCGATCCCGATCTCACCATGCACAACGCGCCGATCGGCTCGCCGACGCATATGGCGGCGCTGAAGCAGATCGACGCGCTTGTCGGCGATGTCGCGGCAACCATCGATGCTTTGCGCGCCAAGGGTGAGGACATCCTGCTCATGGTCGGCTCCGATCATGGACATGAGACGATCACCAAGGGCGTCAACGTTGCTGCGTGGCTCGACGAGAACGGTTTCGGTGCGCTTCGCGAAGCTGGCCAGATCGCCTTTGCGACGCAGGGCACGGCAGCGCTGCTCTATGCCATCGGTGAAGCGGAGCGCGTAGTTCCGGAAGTGCTCGCAAAGCTCGAGCGCGCACCATGGGTCGGCGAGATTGCGACGGGCGAGAAACTCGAACAGCTCGGCATCGCAGTCGAGGGCGGGCTCGTCGCCGGCATCAGCCTCGCGCGCTCACCCGAGCCGAACGAGTTCGGCGTTGCGGGACAGCGTTGGGCGTCCTTCAATGCTCCCGAGTTCAAGGGGCTGGGTTTCGGCCAGCACGGTGGATGGGGACCGGACGAGACACGCCCCTTTCTCATTGTCGATCATCCCGGCGCCAAGCCGAGACGACGCACGGAGCAAACCTCGCTCATCGATATCGCACCGACGATCCTGACATTCCTCGGATTGCCGGTGGACGGGATGGAAGGAAAGCCCATCGTCTGGGATTGAGACGCCGCCGCAGTCGCTGGCCGTCAATCGCCCTTGATCGCAGGTGTCGCGGCAGCTTTGGTGCCGGGCTTGCGGACGTGGATAGTGGCGAGCTGGTCGCTATAGACCCTCTGCCAGCCTTCGACGCGATCGAGGAGCTTCGCCGCTGCGCTTCCGGAGCTCAACAAGGTGGCTTCGACATCGTAGTCGCGGAGCAACTGGAAAAGTTTGTCAGGCTGCACCAAGCGGCTGGCATTGTCGTGATCCACCATAAGCTTCTCGCCGTACAGCTCCGTGCGTCCATCGATGAAGGTTGGCACCTCGCGCCAGATCAGATAGCCGCCGAAGTTGTAGTCATTGAACACCCGGCTGACATTGAGCTTCTTCAACTCGTTTACGGCAGCGACGGGCGACATGCGCGCGAATGGTGCGTAGTGAAGCGTCGAGGCGACAAGAACGGTAAGAGCGATCGAGGCCATCGCGATGACGGCGAGCAGTGACCACTGCTGCGGTGACGATGCGGTCGCTGCGGGTGCATCGCGGCCGATCTGCTCGCCGAGCGGCTTCGCGAGCACCAGCGGTGCGAGAAGCGCCAGAACTTCCGCATTCCTCACGTGGCTCAATGCCATGTACACGAAGCCAAGCACGAGCACGATCCGCATCGGCGGGAGCGTGATGCCGCGCCACAATGCAAAGGCGAAGCCGGCGAGTACGGTCAGCTCGAGCGGTCCCGCCTGACCGAAATTCGCCGGTCGCCACTCACCGATCAGCGCGAGTGCGGCGCCGAGGCTGAGTATGCGACGCGAGGCAAGCAGCGCTTCCCAGCCGTAGGGCGTGATGCAGCTTGCGGCGAGTGCCGCGACGCCAAACACTGCCCATCGCACGAGTAGGGTGGGCTGCTCCGGCTTCGATGCGCGCCAGATCGCATCGAGCGCAATCGGTCCGATCAGTGCGAGGCCGAGGACAAAGCCGCCATGCAAGTTGGCCCACAGAGTCATCAAAGGCAGCAGCCAGAATGACGGCGCGCCTTTTCGATCCATCGCGCCGACGAGGCCGGCGACCCAGGCCACCATCACGGGCATCGCCAGCACATGCGGGCGCGCCAGCAAGTGAGATGCCATCAACATGATGGCCGCAGTGACCAGCACGAGGACCGCGGTATGCGGCAGGCGTGCAGCGAGAAAGCGCGTCAGAACTGCGAGTGAGAGGGCAACCGCGGCAGATGCCAACACGACTGGGCCGGTCCAGCCGAGGGCGCCATAGGCGAGCGCATAGAGCACCTGTGCCAGCCATTGGGTCGAGATCCAGGGCTGACCGTGCATCGTGAAGGAGTAGATGTCGGTGCGGGGGAGCGCGTGGTTGTCGAGGATCCACTGCCCAATGGTGATCTGCCAGTAAGTATCCGGATCATTGAGCAGGCTGCTGCCAACCATCAGCAACAGCGCATAGACGCCGAGACCGACCCAGACCGGCAGCAGGGCCAGCGGCTGCGTGCGGGCCTCGGCAGTTGGGGCGATGGACATCGTCATGATCAGGACCGTCGCAAAATGGCATCGGCAACCGCCGTGAACGATGACCAAACCACGTCCGCGCATAATTTTAGGTAAACCGCTGTCGAAACTGCCGCTGCGATCGAAGCGCGAAATGGCCGAATATTAGGTGGAGAGCATCTGAACGCCACGTAGGCCATCCTCTTGACAGATCGTCGATCACGCCCAATGTTAAGATGCTTAACATGACGGTAGACGAGGGATCTCAATGCGCAAGCATGTGCTGATGTGGTGGCTCGCGGGTGGGGCAACCCTGATCGGGACATCGCTGGCCTATATCGCGAGCCGACCCCGGTTCGCGCCGGCCGTGTCGCGCGTCCAGGCGGGCGTTACGCGGGTACGGGAGAGCCGAGCTTGGGAACGCGCCTGGGAGAATGGCGCCTGGATCAGCCGGAAGCTCGGTGAGAAGATCGGCGACGGCCTCGGCAATCTGCTAAGGAAAGATCGCGGCGGGCGCGGTGGTCGCGAAGAAGCGCGGCCCGTCGTCCGTAATGCGGCCTTCGAGGAATACCGTGCGGCGGAGCTCGCGCGTCTCGAGGACGAGGAGCGCGATTTTCACGCCTATCTGGAGCGTTTGCGAGCGGCGCGCGACCGGGACGAGTTCGAGGCCTTCATGCAGGATCGGCGGGCACGTTGAGCCGATACCGGCTAAAGTCGCAACGCGAATAGCACAACGGGAGGAGCGCGGTCAGCACTCCTCCCGTTTTGCTTTGCCGGGCATGTCAGGCCGTAGCGACGTCCGAGCGCTGCAGCGCGTTGTGCTCCAGTAGCGCGAGCACTGCGACGACGGCAGCCTGCGCAAGAATGAAGATGGTTCCGAGTGCATTCGGCGCGATGAATGCGAAGACGCCGAGGCTCGCGATCACCCACCCGATATTTCCGAGCACGATCAACCAGACGATCGGCCGCGATGGCGATGCCTGAAGTCCGGCAAAGATCATGAGCGCGGCGCAGGGAAAGAGGATCAATCCGGCCCAGGTGAGTAGTGGCGCGGGAATGGCCGTGAGGCCGGCGACGAAGTTCGATCCGAACGCCATCAGGGCGCCGGCAGCGATGCACGTTGCCGCATCGAGCAGAAGGACGTTCTGGAGGGTGTTGTTGGACTGAATGGGGCTCATGGTTGTTCTCCGTGGACTTTGTGGCGGAGCGTTTGGTTCGGCTCCATGCCCCGGAAGATGGCGACAGCAATGCGCCTGGTCGATTACGCTGGAGGTAATTGGATCGCGATTGCCTCATCGGTAGTTTTGCCACCATGCCGAACACACAGCCCACTGCCGGAACCCTGCTGCGGACATGGCGCCAGCGCCGCCGCATGAGCCAGCTCGAACTGGCGCTCGAGGCCGAGGTCTCGCAACGCCATCTCAGCTTCGTCGAATCCGGACGCTCCGCGCCGAGCCGGGACATGATCCTGCATCTGGCGGAGCGCCTTTCGATCCCGCTGCGCGAGCGCAATATCCTGCTCGTCGCGGCTGGCTTCGCGCCCATCTATCAGGAGCGCAGTCTCGATGATCCGGCGCTGACTGCGCAGCGCGAAGCCATCGACGTCGTGCTCAAAGGGCACGAGCCGTTTCCGGCGCTCGCGGTAGATCGGCACTGGACGCTCGTTGCGGCGAACGCGGCGATCGGGCCGCTCATCGCGGGCATCGATGCCAAGCTGCTGGAGCCACCGCTGAACGTGCTGCGGCTCAGTCTGCATCCGCAAGGAATGGCACCGCGTATCGCAAACTATCCCGAGTGGAAGGCGCACGTCATTGCGCGCCTGACACAGCAGGTGGACGCTTCTGCGGACGCCAAGCTCAATGAATTGCTGGAGGAGCTGAAAACCTACCAGCGCCCGCGCGGCGGCGCGATTACCGCACCATCACCCAAGCGCGACTTCGGCAATGTCGTCGTGCCGATGCAATTGCTGACGCCGGACGGGATGCTGTCTTTCTTCTCGACGACGACGGTGTTCGGCACGCCTGTCGACATCACGCTCGCGGAAATTGCGATCGAGGCCTTTTATCCGGCGGACAAGGCGACGGCGGAGGCCGTGCGCAAGGTGGTCGCCGGCACTAAACCGCCGACGGCCAGCGCGAAACCGCCTAAACCCCGTAGCGGCCGATGATCGAGATCGAGCACACATTCTGGTGCGGGAAGCCGCCCAGATTGTGCGTGAGGCCGAGTGTCGGCTCGTCCTGGCGTTGCCGAGGTCCGGCACGGCCGAGCATCTGCAGATAGATCTCGTAGATCATGCGCAGGCCCGAAGCGCCGATCGGATGGCCGAAGCATTTGAGGCCGCCATCGATCTGGCAGGGCACGCCGCCGTCGGCATTGTAGAAGCCGTCGAGAATATCTTTCACCGCTCCGCCTTCCTTGGAGATGAAGAGATCCTCCATGGTGACAAGTTCGGTGATCGAGAAGCAGTCGTGCACTTCGATGAGCGAGAGTTCCTTACGCGGGTCGTCGATGCCGGCTTCGGTGTAGGCGCGCTTCGAGGCAGTGCGCGTCGTCACGAAGTGGCTGCCGTCCCAGGAATTGTGGCTCGCTTCCTG
>JAEYYJ010000139.1 GCA_023430845.1 Pseudomonadota bacterium | reverse complement strand
AGCTGTAGGTCGATGTGCGCAGGAGCTGGGGAGGCGCCGATCACGCCGACCGCGGCCTGCACGTTCTGTGCGCGAATTTCATTGACGACGTCTGCCGCGGAAAGACCGACTTCGGCTGTCTTGGCCGGATCGAGCCAGATACGCATGGCATAGTCGCCGCCGCCGAAGATCTGCACTTGACCGACGCCTTCGATCCGCGCGAGCCGGTCCCTGACATTGAGGACCGCGTAGTTGCGCAGATACGTCATGTCATAGCGATCATTGGGCGAAAGAAGATGCACGACCATGGTGAGGTCGGGCGAGCTTTTCACGGTCGTGATGCCGATGCGGCGGACCTCTTCCGGAAGACGCGGCTCTGCCTGGCCTACCCGGTTCTGTACGAGCTGCTGCGCCTTGTCGACATCGGTGCCGAGGCGGAATGTGACCGTTAGTGTCATGACGCCGTCGGCCGTCGCCTGGCTGCTCATGTAGAGCATGTCCTCGACGCCGTTGATCTGCTCTTCGAGCGGCGTCGCGACGGTTTCGGCAATGACCTTCGGGTTGGCGCCCGGATACTGCGCGCGCACCACGACCGAGGGTGGCGCTACCTCGGGGTACTCGGAGATCGGCATCACGCGAAGCGCGAGAAGGCCGGCGAGGAAGATCAGCACCGACAGCACGCCGGCGAAGATCGGTCGATCAATGAAAAATCGGGAGATATTCATGACTGGCTCGCAGGGAGGGTTGGACCGCTCCCCGCAGGGCCGGTCAGCAGAAATGGTTCGGATCGCTCATCACGATAGGCGGCGCTATTGCTGTGAGGGCTTGGGCTCGACTGTGCCGGCCCGCGCATCGACGGACGTTACGCGATCCATGCTTGCGGGCTCCGGCGTAACAACGTCACCCGGTCGCACGCGCTGCAGGCCGCTGACGACGATACGCTCACCGGCATCGAGGCCGCTGGTCACGATCCGCAGGCCATCTGCAATGGCGCCGAGTGTGATCTCGCGATAGGCCGTCTTGTTGCCATCACCCACGACGATCACGAAGCGCTTGCTCTGGTCCGTGCCAATGGCGCGCTCGCTCACGGCGACGACCGGCTCATTCCGCGGCTGAGCCATGCGCACGCGCACGAACTGGCCGGGGATCAGACGCCCATCGGCGTTGTCGAATACGGCGCGAAGGCGAACAGTGCCGCTCGTCGCGTCGACCTGATTGTCGATGAGCTGCAGGCGGCCGTTTGTCCACGTTCCATTGTTCGTCGGCTTCGAGATTCCGACCGTAACCGTGCCGACTTCAGCGGCAGCATTGGCCTCAGGGCTCAGAGCCGCGAGGATGCGCGATACCGTCGTTTCATCGGCGTTGAAGCTCGCGTAGATCGGATTGACCGAGACGAGCGTTGTCAGTACTGGAGCGCCCGGGCCGGCAGCAACGAGATTGCCGATCGTGACCTCGAGACGTCCGACGCGTCCGGCGACAGGCGCGCGGACTTCCGTATACTCGAGATTGAGACGCGCGGCCTGAAGCGCAGCCTTAGCGGCCCGCAGTGTCGCCTCTGCTTCATTGTAGGCGTTCGTGCGCTGGTCCACGTCGCGCTCGGAATGGGCCGGGCTGCCGAGGAGGCGGCGTGCGCGTTCGGCCTCCGTGCGCGTGAAGAGTGCGCGCGCTTCGGCGGATGCCACCTGTGCTTCAAGGCGATCGACTTCGGCAGCGTAGGGCGCCGGATCGATGGTGAAAAGGCGCGCGCCCTTTTCGATCAGTGCGCCTTCGCGGAAGTGCACGTCCTGAACAGTGCCGGCAACGCGCGAGCGTACGTCGACGCGGTCGACAGCCTCCAAGCGGCCGGAGAATTCGTCCCAGATCACCGCTTGCCGAGGCTCGATCGTCGCGACCGAGACAGGGGGTGGCGGCGGCAACATGGGCGTCGGGCTTTCGCTATGCCCCGGTGCTGCCGTGTAAAGAACAGCGCCGGTCGCCACGCTCGCCGCGACCAGAAAAACCGAGCCCCAGACCCAAGGGCGCCGCACCTTGGCGGACGGCGCCGGTACCGGCGCTTCGCCGTTGATATCGCTCATGATCATCTCCTGATTCTTTGTTTGTCTCAGGCTTGTTTGAAAGAGCGGCCGTTGCTCAGGCGGTTCCGCTCTCGAATTTCTGCCTCTGAACCTGTCCGTTCTGGTTGTCGCTCAGGCTTCGTTGGTCGTTTTTCGTTTCATGATGTTGCGCGTCGCTGTTCGTCTTCCCGGCGCGCTTCGCTCTTGATCAATCTCTCGTCTTCGAGTGGGTCTGCCATGCAATGAGCCTAGGACGTTCGGTGCCATCCACGGCCGACATTGGCCGATAATTTTAGTTCATGAGGCCATCGAGGTGATTTGCCACCTCGCTTCTTGCTCTCAATCTGCCTGCATCAGGTGTTTGACGAAATCATACGCGAGTTTGTCCGGCTCACCGTTTGGTTGCGGTCGATAGCCCGACCGCACTCTCGGCTGCCCGCGGCGCGCGTTCAATGACCTGGCGCGTCATGGCCTGGCCGAGCCTGCGGAGCCACAGTCCGGGGGGCAGAGTATCGAGCTGCACCAATGGATTTTTGCGAGCGCAGCGTTTCTCAATTATCGGGGGGCAAGCCATGCCGCACTCGTTAGTCAGCCATTCCGTACCGATCGGTAGGTAATGGGTGACAAACGCGGTGTCACCCCTATTTGTACCATCAAGTACGGAAATGAAGTATCGATCGCAGAGATGTGAAGGAGAACGTGCCGTGGCCAAGGGCCGCCCGAGAGAATTCGACCCCGACGAGGCGCTGGACAAGGCCATGATGGTCTTCTGGCAGCAGGGATT
>JAEYYJ010000133.1 GCA_023430845.1 Pseudomonadota bacterium | reverse complement strand
GAGATGGAAGCAGTTAAGTGGATCGTCGTCTGGGGCGTTGTCGCGACCGCGTCGGCGGTGCTGGCAGGTATCATCGCGAGCTACAAGCGTCGTGACCACTCCGCCTGGGCAGCCTGGAGTTTTGTTTTTCCGCCGCTCCTGATCGTCGTCGCACTTCTGCAGACGAACCAGGGGCCGCGTCCGCGCCGCCCACCCATGGATCACGACGACGCCACCGCCGGCTGAGCGCGGCGTTTGCTGGCCGCCGGCCTCAGTCCTTGTTCTCTCCGACCGCACTGCCCGAGATCGCCGCCTGCGCGGCGGCAAGGCGCGCGACACGTCAATCCTTGTCGCGCGCTGTAGCGTTGGAGCTAATTGCCGCCTGTGCAGCGGCAAGGCGCGCGACGGGTACGCGGAACGGCGAGCAGGACACGTAGTCGAGCCCCGTGTCGTGACAGAAGGCGACAGAGCGTGGATCACCACCGTGCTCGCCGCAGATGCCGATCTTGAGCTCAGGCTTCACTTTCCGGCCGCGCTCCTTACCGATCGCAACCAATTCGCCGACGCCCTCGCGGTCGATCGAGACGAACGGGTCCTGCTCAAAAATCGCCTTCTCGGTGTAGTTCGCCAGGATCGGTGCGGCATCGTCGCGTGAAAGGCCGATGCACGTCTGCGTCAGATCGTTCGTGCCGAACGAGAAGAATTCCGCACCGTCTTCGCCCGTCGCGATCTCGGCCGCTTTCAACGCCGCGCGCGGCAGTTCGATCATGGTGCCGATGAGGTACGTCAGTTTCGTTTCGCTCTCTTCCTCGACCGCACGCCCCGTCTCACGGATGACGCGCGCGAGCAGATCGTACTCCGTGCGGTAGGCAATGAGCGGGATCATGACCTCGGGCGTCACGCCCTTGCCCGTGCGCTTCGACACGGCGACCGCGGCTTCGAAGATCGCACGCGCCTGCATCTCCGTGATCTCCGGATAGCGCACGGCGAGCCGGCAACCGCGGAAGCCGAGCATGGGATTGAACTCGTGCAGCTCCGTGACGCGCGCTTTCAGCGTTGCGGGCGAAATGCCCAGCGCTTGCGAAACCGATTCGATCTCGCGATCCTCGTGCGGCAGGAATTCATGCAGCGGCGGATCGAGCAGGCGGATGGTCACCGGCCGCTCGCCCATGATCTCGAAGAGCTGCTCGAAATCGGCGCGCTGCATGGGAAGGATCTTCGCGAGCGCCTTACGGCGGCCCTTCTCGTCGGTCGCACAGATCATCTCGCGCATGGCGAGAATACGATCTTCATCGAAGAACATATGCTCAGTGCGGCAAAGCCCGATGCCTTCCGCGCCGAAGCTGAGGGCAGTTTCCGCATCGCGCGGCGTATCTGCATTGGCGCGCACGCCGAGGCGACGCACGCTGTCGGCCCAGCCCATGATCGTCGCGAAGTCGCCGGAGAGCTCCGGCTGGCGCATGGGCACCGCGCCTTGGATGATCTCGCCGGCGGTGCCGTCGATGGTGATGAGGTCGCCCTTCTTGAACGTGCGGCCGTTGGCCGTCAGCGTCCCGGCGGCCATATCGATCCTGAGCGCGCTCGCGCCACACACGCACGGGCGCCCCATGCCGCGTGCGACAACAGCCGCGTGGCTCGTCATGCCACCGCGCGCCGTGACGATTCCGGTTGCGGCGTGCATGCCGTGAATGTCCTCGGGGCTCGTCTCGACACGCACGAGAATGACGTCGCGACCTTGAGATTTGAGCGCCTCCGCTTCATCGGAATCAAAAACGATCTCGCCCGCAGCCGCGCCCGGCGAAGCAGGGAGCCCCGTCGCTATGATGCGCTTTTCAGCATCGGGATCGATGGTCGGATGGAGAAGCTGGTCGAGCGTGCCCGGCTCGATGCGCATGAGCGCTTCTTCGCGCGAAAGAATACCTTCCTCGGCGAGCTCAACGGCGATGCGGAAAGCGGCAGCCGTCGTGCGCTTGCCCGCGCGCGTCTGCAGCATCCAGAGCTTGCCCTCCTGCACGGTAAACTCGATGTCCTGCATATCGCGGTAGTGGCGCTCGAGAAGGTCGAAAATGCGGGTGAGCTCGGTGAATGTCTCGGGCATGAGGGCTTCGAGCGAGGGCGCTTCTTCGCCAGCCTCCTGGCGCGCAGCCTCCGTCAACGGCTGCGGTGTGCGGATGCCGGCCACCACATCCTCGCCCTGCGCATTGATCAGGAACTCGCCGTAGAGCTGCTTGGCACCCGTCGAGGGATTGCGCGTGAAAGCGACGCCCGTCGCGGAGGTCGGCCCCATGTTGCCGAACACCATCGCCTGGATGTTCACGGCCGTGCCCCAGTCATCCGGGATGTCGTGCAGACGCCGGTACGTGATCGCGCGCGCATTCTGCCACGAGCCGAACACCGCCGAGACCGCCCCCCAGAGCTGCTCGTTCGTGTCCTGCGGGAAGGGTTTGCCGATCTCCTTCTCGATGGCCGCCTTGTATTCGGCAATGACCTTCTTCCAATCGGCGGTATCGAGGTCCGTGTCGAGCGAGAAGCCGTTCAGGTTCTTGTGGTTCTCGAGAATGTCCTCGAACACGCCATG
>JAEYYJ010000103.1 GCA_023430845.1 Pseudomonadota bacterium | reverse complement strand
CGGCCCATAAATTCGGAGTGTCCGTCATAACTGCTGAACCCGTCATCGAGCTGGCGAATGTCGATCTCACGCTCGCAAGCCGTGCCGGCCAGGTCGCCATCCTGCGTGATCTGAGCCTTTCGATCTCAGGCGGCGAATCGGTCGCTATCGTCGGCCCGAGCGGATCGGGCAAGACATCTCTGCTCATGATCATGGCCGGCCTCGAGCAGGCGACGGCCGGACAAGTGAAGGTTGCCGGACACGATTTTTCACACATGAGTGAGGATGCACTCGCGCTTGCGCGGGGCGCCAGCATCGGCATCGTCTTCCAATCCTTTCATCTCGTGCCGACCATGACGGCGCAGGAGAATGTCGCCTTGCCGCTCCAGTTTCGCGGTGAGCCGGACGCCTTCGAGCGCGCTACAGAGTTGCTCGGTGAGGTCGGTCTCGCGCATCGCACGACGCATTTTCCCGCCCAGCTTTCGGGTGGTGAGCAGCAGCGTGTGGCCCTCGCCCGCGCCCTCGTCACGCGTCCTCGCCTTCTGCTCGCCGATGAGCCCACCGGCAATCTTGACGGCAAGACCGGCCGCCAGATCGTCGAGCTGCTCTTTTCCCTGCAGGGGAGGCGCGGTGCGACGCTCGTTCTCGTGACACACGACGAGCGGCTGGCCGAACGCTGCGGCCGCGTCATTCGCATGGCCGACGGGCGCATTGTCGAGACCGTTGACGGGACCGTGCCCGCATGAGCACCGAGACCGTCGCCTCGAGCGCCGACGTCGATCCTCCCCGCCGTCCGCAATTCACGCTCCTCGGCCTCGCACTGCGCGATCTGCGCGGCGGGCTTGCGGGCTTCTATGTCTTCGTCGGATGCATTGCGCTCGGCGTTGCCGTCATTGCCGGCGTCGGTGCGCTTGCCGATGCCGTGCAGTCGAGTTTTGTCCGCCAGGGCGCGACGCTGCTCGGCGGCGATATCACATTCGACCGGCCGAACCGCCGCGCGGAGACTAATGAGCACGCCGCGATAGCGCGCTTCGGCACCGTGAGCGAAACAGGCTCGCTGCGCGCTATGGCCCGTCGCCTCGATGGCAACGACCAGATGCTCATCGAAGCCAAGGGCGTCGACGGGATCTATCCGCTGTTTGGCGAGCTGGTGCTCGAGGACGGCGTGACGCAAGCTGATGCGCTCGCCGGGCGCGGTGCTGCCGTCGATCCGATCCTGCTGGCGCGTCTCGACCTCAAGCAGGGTGATCGTTTCCGCCTCGGCAACATCGAGGTTGATATTCGTGCCGTCATTCGCAACGAGCCGGACAAGATCGCGGAGCGCCTCGCCTTTGGGCCGCGCGTGATGGTCTCGGTCGACACGCTGCTTGCGAGCGGTCTCGCCGATGTCGGCAGTCTCACGAAGTGGCGCTACGCCGTGCGTCTCCCCGATGCCGAGCGGACAGCCGAAGGCAATCTCACGGCTGCGGCGAGCGAAGTGCGGAAGGCGCTTCCCGAAGCCGGCTTCAGCATTCTCGACCGGCGCGATCCCTCGCCGCGGGTCACGCAGACACTCGAGCGCGTACGCCAGTTCCTCACGCTGATCGGGCTCACGGCATTGCTCGTCGGCGGCGTCGGCGTCGCCAATGCGGTCGCGACCTACATCGATCGGCGGCGCAAGGTCATCGCCACCTTCCGCAGTCTCGGCGCGACCGGACGCATGGTCTTCGCCCTGCATCTCATGCAGGTGGTTGCGATCACGGCCATCGGCATCGTCATCGGTTTGGCGGTCGGTCTCATGGTGCCGACGGTCGTCGACTGGCTCGCGGGAGATGCCCTGCCTTTCCGCGCCGAGGCGACGTTCAGCCCGTTCGCCATTGGCATGGCCGTCGCTTATGGCCTGCTCGTGGCGTTGCTCTTCACGGTCTGGCCGCTGGGGCGCGTGGAGCAGATACGGCCAAGCGTTCTCTTTCGTGATGAGGTGAACGAGGAGCGGCGCTGGCCGGCCTGGCCGTTCGTCGCCACAACCATCGCCATCGGCATCCTGTTGCTCGCGCTGGCTGTGTTGAGCTCGGATTCGAAGCGCATCGCGCTCTACTTCTGTGCCGGCGCATCGGGCATTCTCATCCTGTTCGCACTACTGGGCGGTGCCGTGACGCGTCTTGCCCGCATGATGCCGCGCCCGCGTCGTCCTGCGCTGGCTCTGGCGATCGGCAGTCTCGGCGCTCCAGGTGGCTTGACGCGCGCGGTGGTGCTGTCACTCGGCTCGGGGCTTTCGCTGCTCGTCGCCGTCGCCCTCGTCGATGCCTCGATCGTGAACGAGCTCGATGGGCGCGTGCCCAAGAACTCGCCGAACTTCTTCGTGCTCGATCTGCAGCGCGAGGATGTGACCGCGTTTCGCGGGCTCGTCGAGAAGGAGGTGCCGGGCGCGCTCATCAATCAGGCGCCCATGCTGCGTGGCCGCATTGTTGCGCTCGGTGATCGTCCTGTCGAGGAGGTGAAGCCGCCGCCCGAAGCAGCCTGGGTGCTCAATGGTGATCGCGGTCTCAGTTATTCCGACGAAGTGCCGGAGGGCTCGACCGTCATTGCAGGCGAGTGGTGGCCCAAGGACTACAGCGGACCGCCGCTCGTTTCCTTCGAGGAAGAAATCGCAAGACGCCTCGGTCTCGGCGTCGGCGATACCGTGACGGTGAACGTGCTCGGCCGCAACATCACGGCCCGCATTTCCAACCTGCGCGACGTGCGTTGGGAAAGCCTCGCCATCAATTTCGTGATGGTCTTCTCGCCGAACACGCTCCAGGCGGCGCCGCATAACATCCTCGCCACCATCAGCCTCGATCAAGCGACGCCGCTTGCGAAGGAGGCCGACCTCGCCCGCGCCATCGGCAAGGCGTATCCGGCGACCACAGCCATCCGTGTCAAGGATGCCATCAACAATTTCAACACGCTCTTCCGGCGCGTCATCACGGCCATCCGCGCAGCCGGTGGCGTGACCTTGCTTGCCGGTGCGCTCGTGCTTGCCGGCGCCCTGGCCGCTGCGCAGCGTCGGCGCCTGCAGACTGCCGTGATCCTGAAGGCCCTCGGCGCCACCCGAGCCCGCATTCTGGCGGCGCACGCCACTGAGTATGGCCTGCTCGCGTTGATCGCGGCGACGCTCGCGCTGCTGCTCGGGGGGATCGCCGCGTGGCTGGTCACGACGCGGATCATGGACCTACCTTTCATCTTCTCGGGCACGGCGATCCTGCAAGCGCTGGGAGTATCCCTGGCACTTATCGCCCTGATCGGCGGCCTCGGCACGTGGCGGGTGCTCAAAGCACCGCCGGTGCCCTACCTGCGCTCGGAGTGAGGGGCCGGATCGGGGCACACCCGGAATTCGACCCGGATTTTCACGGATGTGAATGGGAATTAACGATGCGAGCCATGCTTCCAGCTTGAATCTGCCATCGGCTACCCACATATTTGCTTGGTAGTGCGGTCGCTGACGCAACTGGCCGCTTAGGGATCGAAGGGAAACACAACTCATGGCTGAACTCGACAAGCGTTACGGGCGATTTGGCGTCGCGACGCGCGCCGAGCCTGGCGTAATGGATG
>JAEYYJ010000067.1 GCA_023430845.1 Pseudomonadota bacterium | reverse complement strand
CAGCTCACCCACGCGCGAAAGACCTCGACTGGAACCGAGCCTTATTCGACGCGCGCGGAGATCGAGGCAGGCGCGCTTGGCGGCAAGAATCTCGAGCTTCTCTATCTCGCGGATGCCGTCGAAACCTTCTTCATGCACATCCAGGGCTCTGGCCGCATCCGTCTTACGGACGGCTCGATGGTGCGTGTGCACTATGATGGGAAGAACGGGCACCCCTATACATCCATCGGGCGATACCTGATCGACAACAACATCCTCGCCGCCGACAAGATCACCATGCAGGCGCTCGGTCGCTGGCTGCGTGCGGATCCCGATCGCGGCCGCCATGTCATGCAGCAGAACGAATCCTTCGTTTTTTTCCGCGAGCTTGAGGGTGACGAAGCCCAAGGGCCGCTCGGCGTGCTCTCGATCCCGCTCGTTGCCGGTCGCAGCCTCGCCGTCGATGCCGGAACGCATGCTATTGGCACCCCTGTCTATGTCTCCTCGCCCGCGCTCACACACGCCTCGCGCACGAAGAGCGACGGCGGCTTTCATCGCCTGATGATCGCGCACGATGTCGGATCGGCCATCCGCGGCCCGGAGCGCGGCGACATCTATTTCGGCTCGGGTGACAAAGCGGGCAAGCTCGCCGGCATCACCAAGCATCCCGGCCGCTTCTTCGTCCTTCTGCCGCGGGGCGCAGCGGCGATCGAGGCTGGCACCAAAGGCAGTGGCCGTTCGCGCCAGGCAAAGCAATGACGAAGCGGCCGCCGTACGGCCGTGATGTGAGCACTGGCCCGAGCAAACGTAAATCTGCGAAAGGCGGCACATCGCCTGAGGATCTGGCGCTCTGGCGTCATACCGCAAGCTCGGTAACGCCGCTCAAGAAGGCCAAGGCGCGCGTGCCCGACGTCGGACCTCCCGATGAGATGAAGCCGAAGTCCGAGCCTTCACCCATTCGAGTCCCCCCATTACCCAAGCCCGGCGCGGGCCCGAACGCTGCACGTACGCCACCGCCGCCTCAGCGGCAGCGCGCTCCCTTGCCGAAAGCGCCGCCACCGCTCGTCGCCATCGAGCGGCGCACGGCACGCCGTATTGCCCGAGGTCATGTCGAGATCGACGCGCGTCTGGATTTACATGGCCTCACGCAAGCCAATGCCGAGCGCCGCCTGCGCACATTCCTGCTCCGCGCCCGCGCCGATGGCTTGCGCACCGTTCTCGTGATCACGGGCAAGGGCGCAGAACGCGATACCGATGGCGGACACAATGCTTCCGGGCGCACCGAGCGGGGCGTGCTGCGCCGCAGTGTTCCGTTATGGCTCGAAGCACCGGAGCTGCGCGATTGCGTCGCCGGCATCGCACCGGCACACGTCCGCCATGGTGGCAGCGGGGCGCTGTACATTCACCTGCGCAAGATGCGCGGCGGCTGAGCAGCTAACCCGGCTGCTCCGGAGCGATGCTCTTGACAATCGATGCATCGAGCGCCTCGTAGTCGTGATAGCGGATCAGCTCGTACAGGCGCTTGCGCGTCTGCATCTTGTCGAGCTGCGGTGCGGTCGTGCCGTCACGTGCGAGATCAGCAAAGAACGTCTCCATGGCCTGCGCCGCAATGCGCAGCGATGAAACCGGCCAGATGACAATGCGCACGCCCGCCGCCTCGAGTGTCGCTGCATCGATCAGCGGCGTGCGACCGAACTCCGTCATGTTGATCATCGTCGGCACCGGCACGGCCGAGGCGAAGGCCTGGATCTGTTCGAGGCTCGTCAGTGCATCCGGAAACACCACATCGGCGCCAGCCGCCGCATAAGCCCGCGCCCGCGCGATCGCACCTTGAAGGCCTTCCGAAGCTGCCGCATCCGTCCGCGCAATGATCGTGAGATGACGACGCGCCTTGCGTGCAGCCGCGATTTTGGCAGCCATCTGCTCGGTCGGAATGATGGTCTTGTCGTTCAGGTGGCCGCACTTCTTCGGCAGGATCTGATCCTCGATGTGGACCGCTGCGGCGCCCGCGTCCTCGAGTTCGCGCACGAGTCGCATGGCATTGAGTGCCTCGCCATATCCCGTATCGCCGTCGACGATCAGCGGCAGGCCGGTCGCACGAGCGATTGCGCGCACGGTGCCGGTCAACTCCTCCATGGTGAGCACGCCGAGGTCGGGAAGCCCCCGGCTCGCAGTCACCGCGGCCCCCGAAACATAAAGCACGCCGAAACCGGCTTCGCGCGCGATGAGGCCGGCCATGGCGTCATGAGCGCCTGGGGCACGCACGATACCCCCGGCCGCCAGACGCTGACGAAGCCGCTCGCCCATGCGCTCTCCCGTGCCGCCCTGCGGTTCGAGCCATGTCGTCATTGCGGGCTCCTGTTGATGCCGTTCGGCCGATCGGAACTACGGATGATACTCCGAGACCGAGTAAATCACGATCGGCTCCTCGATGAGCTTGATCGGCAGGGTGCTCGTCCCCACGAGCTGCGGATTGTTCGGCGGCGGCGTCTTGTCACGCGGGGGCGCCATCCAGAAGCTGCGCGGCGGCGTACGGTCGAGCGCGATTGGATAGACTGTCACCTTGTCCGGCTCGAATTTCATGCGCAGGAAGTTGCGATAGTCGCCGATCCGCAGCGCTGCGAAGGCATCCTCCGTGTGCATGCGCATGAGACAGCCCGCCAGCACCCAGTATAGCCCCCAGATGAATGCGCCGATGAAGCCGCCGATGAAAATCATCTCTATCGGGTACATTACGAAGCCGACGATCTGGCGCACTTCCTTGTACGGCAGGCCTCCGCCCTCTTCACCCGTCGGCTCTACAGCCTCCATGATCGGACGCAGGGGCGGTAACTCCCTGTTGCTCGGATACTGGATAGAGCGGCCACTTCGACGCGCGAGATCCTCGCGCTCGATGATCTGGCGCTGCTCGACGGCTTGGCGCGTGATCGGTTCGAGCGTCTCAGTGATGACGTCGCGCACGATATCGGGTTGCTGCGCGCGATCCTGCCAGATCTTGTCGACCTGCGTCTTGATGGTGGGCGTGATCTCGTTGTGGAAGAGGACGAGTGCAAGCCCGATCGTGAACATCGCGAACACATGCGCGAGGAAGTGCACACTGCCGACCAGCAACTTGACGAGATAGTGCTTCCACCGCGGTCGCTCGACCGAATCCACGTACCAGCACAGAAGTATCCAAAGCCCGCCCATCATCGCAACCAGCGATATGGAGACCAGCAGCCCTTGGACGAGATAGAGCGGCATGTACGCTACGAGCCCCCAGAACGTCTCCGGCGTGACGACATCGATCTGGCCGTTCGAAATGTTGTGCTGGCTCGCGATCGAATAGAACTGCCAGGTGATCATCCAGTAGATGAAACCGATGCCGACACCGAAGAAGTAGTTCGTGAGGGGGAAAAACAACCCCTTGAGACTGAGCAGGAAGCTTGTCGTCTTGCTCGGATAGACTTTGGCCGTACGCTCGCGTGCGCGCTTTCGGCGAGCCTCGCGCCGTGACGGTTTCTCGGTCGCGGCGGTGGCCTCGGATTCCGCAGCGTGCGGCGTGTTGTTCTTCAGGCGAATATCCTGACGCTCGGACGTCACGCCCGGCTCGGGCTGGAACTTCGTCTCGAGGCCCTCGGGTGTCGCGACGTTGGGGTTGGGCCACGTGATGGAAATCTCGTTCTTCAGCGTGTGCGTCGGGTGGAGGAACGATCCGCCGCCGCCAGACGTGAACAGATGCACGTCGATGCCGGGTGCGTAATAGCGATTGTAGTGGTGCCAGTCGCCGGCAATGACAGCGCAGATGTTGATGCCCCTGCGGCGCGCGATTGATGTGATCTTGAAGAAATTGCTGTCCTCGTCGAAGCCCTGCTCGTCCGCAATCATCCAGGTCGGCTGAGCAATGCAGATGATGAGGTTGTCGCCCGGGCCCATGAGCCCGGCGATCGCTTCGAAGTAGTTGACCTGCGAGATGTCGAGATACTGCGAGAACTGGATGTCGCAACCCCAGATCCACCAGCGGTACGGCAGCTCGATCGCCCAATAGCTGCGATGCTGCTTGCACTGCCAGCCACCGATCTTGTTGCCGTTCTGCTGCGACATGCGATCGCGCGCCGAGCAGAAGAGGCTGTCGAACGCCGAAAGGCCATCGTACCAGTCGTGATTGCCCGGAATGGCGAACAGCTTCCGCTCGGCCGTCGGCACATTGTAGGCCCAATCGTACGGCGTCTGCAGGCGAAGCTTGTATTCCTCGCGGGTTGCCTGCGGATAGCACTGGTCGCCGCCCATGATGAGGATGGAGCCAGCGGTCAGCGGCTCGTCCACGTCCTTGATCTTGAGCTGCGGCTGCGCGAGCAGGTAGGCGGTGGTGTACGTCTGGTCGAAGCCATCGCCGATGTCGGCGATGTAGTCGATCCAGAATGAGCCGTTCTCGCCGAGCGCGACGCGACGGTCCGGATCGTCGCTGCGAATGTCGGAGTAATTGTAGCGATTGATGATCGTCTCGACCGGCGCGACGTCCGTCGCGGCCTGGATGAGGCGTTGGTCGGCATATTGACCGAAGACCGACGAGATGATCGTGCGCACGCCGACGCGTGCGAGGAGGCGCGGCTCGTACCAGCCGACGAGGCCGGGCATCTCGCCGCTGTTGAGCTTTTCGATCGGTGTCTTTTCTACCATCCCACCCCCCGACGAAACAGGACATGAACGCGTCGAGCGGCCGGACGTGCGCCGGCCAACACCGCGGGGCCCCGCCCCGCAGCCGCCCGGGCAACATACACGTCAGCCGTCGTTTAGATGACAGGCGGAATAACGCGCCGGTGCGATTTCTTTGAGCACTGGCACTTCATTGCGACAGCGCTCGAAGGCGTGCGGGCAGCGTGGGTGGAAATGACAGCCGCTCGGCGGGTTGAGGGGCGAGGGAATCTCGCCCTTGATCGGGTGGAATGACCGCTTCTCGGTCGAAATGCGCGGCACTTCCGCCAGGAGCGCTTGCGCATAGGGGTGATTGGGGCCGGCGAACAGCGTTTCGGTCGATGCCGCCTCGACCACGCGGCCGAGGTACATGATCACCACCCGGTCAGTGATGTGCTGAACGACGCCGAGATCGTGACTGATAAAAAGATATGTCAGATCGAACTCGGATCTCAGATCCATGAAGAGGTTGATGATCTGAGCCTGAATTGAAACGTCCAGCGCGGCGATGGCCTCGTCACAGACGAGGAACTCGGGATTGACGGCGAGGGCGCGCGCAATGCCGATACGGCTTCGCTGTCCGCCGGAGAACTGGTGCGGATAGCGGCGTTTCAACTCGGGATCGAGGCCGACGCGGCGCATCATGTCATC